>JACIWY010000078.1 GCA_014360745.1 Chloroflexota bacterium | reverse complement strand
TTGAGCGTTGGCCCCTCGTCGGCCCAAATACGGGAGATGAAAAGCTCATCGCGGGCCAGCCCCAAGTTTTCCTCTGCGTTGGCTGCCGCCGAAGCAATGACCTTGGCGACCGGTTTGGCTGCCGCCTTGGGCGTAAAACGCAGCAACGTCAAGGCATCTTCTACGTCTTTGCCACGCACCAGGTCGATCACCAAGCGCACCTTGTGCGGCGACATACGAATATATTTGGCTACGGCTCTAACTTCCGCCATTCCCTTTCTCCTGCCAGCGGCATTTGCCCGGCACCTCCCCCTACACATTCAGGGGTGGCCGACGCATACCCTAGCGCAGCGCCCTGGTGCGGCGCTCGCTGCCTCCGTGTCCGCGAAAATATCGGGTCGGTGCGAACTCGCCCAAGCGATGCCCCACCATGTTCTCGGTGATATAGATGGGAATATGCCGACGCCCATCATGGACAGCGATGGTGTGCCCGACCATCTGCGGAAACACCATCGACGCACGAGACCAAGTGCGGATAACTCGCTTTTCTCCGCGACGGTTCATCTCTTCTACTTTTTTTAATAATTTGGGCGAGGCGTACGGCCCCTTTTTCAACGATCTCGACATGATCGAGCCTCCCGATTCATTCCTGAGCCACCGACGTCGTGCCTCTAGCGCTTGCGCTGCCGACGCCGGACAATGTACTTGTCGGTCGATTTGTTGCGACGTGTCTTTTTGCCCAATGTGGGCTTGCCCCACGGGCTCTTGGGCGAGGACATGCCGATAGGCGCCTTGCCCTCACCACCACCATGCGGATGATCGCGCGGGGTCATGGCCGAGCCGCGTGTATGTGGCCGCCGGCCAAGCCAGCGCTTGCGCCCCGCTTTGCCCAATTGAATATTGCCATGCTCGACATTGCTTACCTGGCCAACGGTCGCGAGACACTCCAAACGCACCAAACGCACCTCGCCGGAGGGCAATCGAATGTGCGCATAGTCGCCCTCTTTGGCCATCAACCGCGCCGCGGATCCGGCCGCTCTGGCCAATTGGCCCCCGCGCCCAGGATACAGCTCGATGTTATGGATGGTCGTGCCCAGCGGGATGTTGGCCAGGGGCAACGCATTGCCCACGCGCACATCGGCGCTAGGGCCAGACATCACCTCTGCGTTCACCTCCAAGCCCGCAGGGGCAAGGATGTAGCGCCGTTCCCCATCGGCGTACAGCAACAAAGCGATACGCGCCGTGCGGTTCGGATCGTAATGGATGGCCTCCACACGCGCCGGAATGCCGAACTTGTCTCGTCGAAAGTCGATAACGCGATAGCGACGCTTATGTCCCCCACCACGATGCCGCACCGTTACCTTGCCTCGAACGTTTCGCCCGGCCTTTTGGCTGATCGGTGCAAGCAGCGGCTTGAACGGTTTCGCCTCGGTGATCTCCTCAAACGAGTAGCCGGTCATACCGCGGCGAGAAGGTGTCGTGGGCTTGTATACTTTGATAGCCATGGATCAATTCCCTCAACCAATCACTAGCTGTGGATGGGCCTAGACACCTTCAAAAAGGCTGATGGTGTCACCGGGGGCCAACGTAACGCTGGCCTTCTTCCATACCGACGTGCGCCCAACATGTCGCCCGAACCGGCGCGTCTTGCCGGGAACGCGCATTACGCGCACATCTTCGACGGTTACATCAAAGATGGTCTCGACGGCCTTGCGCACATCTTGCTTGGTGGCCCGCATGTCGACTTCAAAAGTGTATTGGCGCAGCGTATCCGCCTGGTTGCTCGTTTTTTCCGTCAGAATCGGCCTCTTGATCACTTCATACGCGTTCATCAGGGTATCTCCTGTCGGTCACTCAGACTAGTCGTCCGCGCCAAACATCTCATGGATCACGTCCACCGCCTCGCGGCTCATGAGCACATAGTCGTAACTCAAAAGGTCGCGCACGCTCAAATTATGGGCCCGTTGCGTCTTGGTATAGGGCAAGTTACGCGCCGACAGCTCGACGTTGGCGTTCTCTTGCGGAAGCAAAATAAGCACCGACGTATCGACGTTCAGCCGTTCCAAGAGCGCGACCATCTCTTTGGTCTTGGGCCGTTCCATGGCGAGCTGATCCATAACCACGATCTGGGCATCGGCTGCCTTGACCGAAAGCGCCGAGCACAGCGCCAGGCGCCGCATCTTGCGGTTCATCTTTTGCGCATAGCTACGCGGCTGGGGGCCAAAGACGGTACCGCCACCCCTCCATTGGGGAGCGCGAATAGAACCTTGGCGCGCCCGACCGGTACCCTTTTGACGCCACGGTTTGCGCCCGCCACCACTCACCTCAGAGCGCGTCTTGGTTTTGTGGGTGCCAAGGCGGGCGTTCGCCATCTGACGAACGAGCGCTTGATGCATCACCGGAATATTGGGCTCGATGCCAAAGATGTCATCGCGAAGCTCTATTTCACCGACAGTCTCGCCGGCCATATTGCGTACTGGTACTAACATGGCTGTTTTCTCCTGCATCTATCTGCTCCCGGATCGCCCCTCGGCCAGGCCGAGGCCCTGAGGATCAAGGGGCTATTTCGCCCCACCCTTGGCCGCATCGCGAATAAGCACAAGGCCGTTCTTAGCGCCGGGAACAGCGCCCTTGACCGCCAGCAGATTGCGCTCGGCGTCGACATGAACGACTCGCAAATTGAGCGTGGTCACCCGTTCATGGCCCATATGCCCAGGGCCACGGTGCCCCTTCCATACTCGGCCAGGTGTCGTGCCCGAGCTGATGGCTCCTACGGCACGCCAGCGATCGGATTGGCCATGAGTCTTGGGGCCGCCCTTGAAGCCATAACGCTTGACGCCGCCGGCAAAGCCACGCCCCTTCGAGGTGCCGGTCACATCCACCAAATCACCCGGCTGGAACTGGCTCACATCCAACATCTGGCCCAATTCGTAGCGATCCACATCGTCGGTGCGGATCTCGCGCAGATAACGCAGAGGGGGGCACTCCTTTAAATGGCCACGCTCCGGCTTGTTCAAGCGCTTGGCATGTTCAAAACCGATCTGAATGGCGTTATAACCGTCCGTGGCCTCTGTTTTGATCTGGGTCACATAGCAGGGCCCAGCCTGGATCACGGTAACTGGGACGACCTCCCCGCTTTGGATGAAAAGCTGGGTCATCCCGATTTTTCTACCGAGTAAACCTTTTCTCGTTCCCACAATAAACCTCCGGGGGAGCAAAAGGCAGCCACAACATCGCGCCGGCCATTTTACGGGATAGCCGGCCCCGAACTTGGCGGGCTGCAAGGGCACCCCTTTCCCCTTTTGATAGATACGTTGTTAACTCAGAGCTTGATCTCGATGTCCACGCCGGCCGGCAGATCCAGGCGCATCAGTGTATCGATCGTTTTGGAGTTGGGCTCCAACACGTCGATCAAACGCTTGTGCGTGCGAATCTCCATCTGATCCCTCGAGTCGCGGTCAATAAAAGGTGACCGGGCCACATCGAAACGCTCGATACGCGTCGGCAAAGGCACCGGCCCCACCACGGCTGCGCCGCTTCGCTCGGCAGCATCGACGATCTGCCGGGCCGACTGATCCAACACCCGATGATCATACGCTTTGAGCCGGATCCTGATTCGCTGTTGTCTGCCCATTACCTCACCAAAATACCTTGTCTTATGACGTCCACTTGTGGGGCACCCTTGCCGTTTGGCCCCTGGGCACCCCCTCAAGCAGGCACTATTCGATGATCTCCGTGAGCACGCCGGCGCCGACGGTGCGTCCGCCTTCGCGGATGGCAAAGTGCGAGCCCACCTCCAACGCCACCGGCGTGATCAGCTTCACCGTCAGGTTGGCCCGATCGCCGGGCATGACCATCTCCACCCCGGGGTCCAGATGCACCTCGCCGGTCACGTCCATCGTGCGGATATAGAACTGCGGCCGATAGCCGTCGAAGAAGGGCGTGTGCCGCCCGCCTTCCTCCTGCTTCAGCACGTACACCTCGCTGCGGAAGGTCGTGTGCGGCGTGATCGACCCCGGCTTGGCCAACACCTGCCCGCGCTCCACCTCCTCACGGGTGATGCCCCGCAACAGGCAGCCGATGTTGTCCCCCGCGATCCCCTCCTCCAGCGTCTTGCGGAACATCTCCACCCCGGTCACCACCGTCGTCTTGATCTCCGGACGCAGCCCGACGATGTCCACCTGGTCGCCCACCTTCACCCGGCCGCGCTCCACGCGCCCCGTCACCACCGTCCCCCGCCCCTTGATGCCGAACACGTCCTCAATCGGCATCAGGAACGGCTTGTCCACCTCGCGCACCGGCGTGGGAATGTACTCATCCACCACCCGCATCAGCTCCAGGATCGGCTGATACTCCGGCGCGTTCGGATCCGTCGACGTCGATTCCAGAGCCAACAGGGCGCTGCCACGCACGATGGGAATGTCGTCGCCGGGAAAACCGTAGGTGCTCAACAGCTCGCGCAGCTCCAGCTCCACCAGCTCCAACAGCTCCTCGTCGTCCATCATGTCCACTTTGTTCAGAAAAACCACCATCGCCGGCACTTCCACCTGCCGCGCCAGCAGGATGTGCTCCCGCGTCTGCGGCATCGGCCCGTCCGGCGCCGACACCACCAGGATCGCCCCGTCCATCTGCGCCGCCCCGGTGATCATGTTCTTGATATAGTCGGCGTGCCCCGGACAATCCACGTGCGCATAGTGGCGCTTCTCCGTCTCGTACTCCACGTGCGAGATCGAGATCGTCAGCCCGCGCGCCTTCTCCTCCGGCGCGTTGTCGATCTGGTCATAGGCCAGAAACTGCGCCTTGCCCTGCAAGGCCAACACCTTGGTGATCGCCGCCGTCAACGTCGTCTTGCCGTGATCGACGTGCCCTATGGTGCCTACGTTCACATGCGGCTTGGTGCGCTCAAAAACTTGCTTCGCCATCTCCCGCTCTCCTTAAATCTCCGTTCCCGTTCGAGACGGTGTATACTGTTTCAGAAACGCAAACATTACAAGTATACGCAATCTGTTTTGCTCGCCAAAAGCGCTAAAAACGCCTTTCCACATTCTCTACACAGAACGCGCCGCGCTTTCCGATCCTTGACGGCCGATACCTAAGTGAACAATGGCCCTCCCAAGATCTGTTGCGCCACGCTCTCCGGCACCGGCGCATAATGATCGAACTCCATCGTAAATGCGCCACGCCCCTGCGTCACCGAGCGAACATCGGTGGCGTAACCGAACATCTCTGCCAGGGGCACCAACCCCCGAATGGCCTGCACTCCACCTGGCAGCGGCTCCATGCCCTGAATCTCACCGCGACGCGCGTTCATGTCGGCGATCACATCGCCCGTATTCTCCTCCGGCGCCACCACCTCGATACGCATGATCGGCTCGAGCAACACCGGACCCGCTTCGCGCACCCCTTTGTTAAAGGCAATGCTTGCCGCGCTATGGAACGCCGCTTCCGACGTTTCCCCCTCCACGAACATCGCGTCAACGAGGGTCACGCGGATATCCACAATCGGATATCCTGCCAACACACCGGCCGCCAACGATTCCTCCACCGCCGCGCGCACCGCTTTGGCATATTCGGCAGGCAAGCGGATCGGCGGCAGTTCGTTCTCAAAGACAAAGCCCTGCCCTTTGGCCAAAGGGGCCAGTTCTAGCGTCACCGCGGCAGAGAGCAATTTACCGCTGCGTTGCAGGGTAAACTCCCCATCGCTACGCACCCGCTTGGTGATCGTCTCCCGATACGCCACCTGTGGCTTGCCCACCTTGGCCCGCACATTAAACTCGCGCATCAGCCGCTCAACCAGGATCTCGAGATGCAATTCGCCCATCCCCGAGATCAGCGTCTGCCCCGTATTCTCGTCCACTCGGAACTTGAACGTAGGGTCCTCATCGGCCAGAGCCCGCAATGCATCGAGCATCTTTTGCTCTTCAGCAGCCGTGCGCGGCTCGATAGCCACATAGATCACCGGTTCAGGGAAAACGATCGATTCGAGCACCACCGGATGGGCGGGATCACAGAGCGTGTCGCCGGTAAAGGTGAACTTGAGCCCACCGACGGCAACAATGTCGCCCGCCGAGACCTGGTCAACCTCCTCGCGATGATTGGCGTACATGTGCAAAAGGCGGCCGATGCGTTCTTTGCGATCTTTGGGGTAGTTATGTACCGAGGAATTGGAGCGAAGCGTGCCGGAATAGAGCCGCATATAGGCCAGGCGGCCTACAAAGGGATCCGTCACGATCTTGAACACGAGGGCCGCCAAAGGCTCCTGCGGGTCTGCGTGACGCACGATCTCCTCTCCCGTCTCGGGGTGCACGCCACGAATGGGCGGCACATCCAATGGAGAGGGGAGATAATCCACAATGGCATCTAGAACCGGCTGCACGCCCTTGTTGCGCAACGCCGCGCCACACAACACCGGCACTAACTGGCCGGCCAGGGTGGCCCGACGCAAACCCATGCGCAACTCCTCCGGAGTAAGCTCCTCCCCATCCAGATACTTGGTCAGCAAGACGTCATCCGTCTCGGCGATGGTCTCGACCAAGATCTGCCGCTTTTCGGCCACCAGGTCCTTCAGCTCGGCAGGGATCGGCTCCCTAATGGGCTCACGTCCCAGCTCATCGTGATAGACCAGCGCCACGCAGTCGATGAGATCGACCACGCCAACAAACGAGGATTCAACCCCGATGGGCACCTGTATCGCCACAGGCGCAGCTTCCAGGCGCTCCTCAATCGTTCTGATAGAGCGCCAGAAATCGGCTCCCGTCTTATCCATCTTGTTAATGAAGCAGATCCTCGGCACGTGAAAGCGATCTGCTTGTCGCCACACCGTCTCCGATTGGGGCTCGACCCCGTGGACGGCGTCAAAAACGACGACTCCTCCGTCGAGCACACGCAAACTGCGCTGCACCTCGGCGGTAAAGTCGATATGGCCCGGTGTATCGATAATGTTAATACGGTGATCGCGCCAGAAACAGCTCACCGCAGCCGAGGCGATAGTGATGCCTCGCTCGCGCTCTTGTTCCATCCAATCGGTGACCGTCGTCCCCTCATCGACGTTGCCGAGACGATACGTCCTGCCCGTGTAAAACAGGATGCGCTCCGTCGTCGTTGTCTTGCCCGCATCGATGTGGGCGATGATCCCGATATTTCGCACCTGTTGCAGAGGGCGGTCTTCCACCGTAGGTTCCTCCATCCTGGATGTTGTGCGGCCCAAACCCAAGCCCAGGGAACCGGTACGGCGCCGCCACCTCGCAACTCAACCACCGCTTGCGCGGGTTAAGACGCCGGCTTACCAGCGATAATGGGCAAAAGCCTTGTTCGCCTCTGCCATGCGGTGGGTTTCCTCACGTCTCCTGATAGCCGCACCTTGGTTCCGGGCAGCATCCATCAATTCGCCGGCCAGCTTTTCCGAAAAGGTCTTGCCGGGCCTGCTCTTGGCCGCAGTCAAAATCCAGCGCATGGCCAACGACACCCGACGATGCGGGGGTACTTCCATGGGTACTTGATAGGTCGCTCCACCGACCCGCCGCGGTTTGACTTCGATTATGGGCGACACATTACGAATCGCCAGCTCGAACAACTCCAAGGGGTCTTGGCCGGTGCGCTCGGCCATCTCGTCGAACGCATCATACACGAGCCGGCGCGCCAAGCTCTTTTTGCCGCGCTGCATCACCTTGTTCACGAACCTGGAAACAAGTTCGCTCCCATAGCGAAGATCCGGCTCGACAGCCCTGCGTTCTGGCCGATAACGTCTTGGCATTCCTGATCCTCCAAGAGAACAAATCTGGCGCCGTTGCGCCGCATTAATCAATGGTACAGAAAAGGGCCCACTCGCACAGGCCCTTCAAGCGGCGAAGGGCGCCATTGCGCAAAGCAGCTTCTACAAACGACACACGCTATTTGGGCGCCTTGGTGCCGTACAACGAACGACCGTGAGAACGCCCCTCGACGCCCGAAGCGTCCAGCGTGCCACGCACGATATGATAACGAACGCCAGGTAGGTCTTTGACGCGACCGCCACGCACAAGCACCACCGAGTGCTCCTGCAGGTTATGCCCCTCACCGGGGATATAGGCCGTCACCTCGATACCATTGGAGAGGCGGACCCTGGCGATCTTGCGCAAAGCCGAATTCGGCTTTTTGGGTGTCATCGTCCTCACTTGGGTACATACGCCCCGACGCTGAGGCGCGCCTTTCGGCGAACGAGCCAGGCGTCCCTTGAGCGAATTGTACCGAAAACCCAAGGCCGGTGCCTTCGATTTGCTCTTGGCTTGCTTGCGCCCTTTACGTACCAACTGGTTAATAGTAGGCAAATTCTCCCCCTTTGCCGCTACAAAGGCATTGGCTCGAAGCCTCGTGATTCGCCTTTATCCACGAGCGATAATTATAGAGCAACATGCTCATTCTGTCAAAGCCGATCGCACTTGGCTTGCGCCCATGCCCCTTACAAAACGGTGGGGCCCTCAGTATAAGCGGCCCCACATAAACACTCTCATAACGCGCTCTAGCCACAGAACGCGTACCACAAACCAATATTTTACATGTCTTGAGGATACTGTCAAAATTCCGGCCTGGCCGGATTGTTCGAGCCTTTTACGCTTGCGCCTCCAGCCCAAAGAAAGAATACGCCGAGGAGATGAGCGTGCCGAACCAAACCCAAGCCGAATTAGCTATGATGTCGGGAACGCTCGGCCACCAGATGGCGACGATAAAGGCCGCCAGCCCCACCAGCATGTAAACCAACACATAGAGGAGAGCAACCCATATTTTAACGGACATGATCGGCATAGGCGCGGGAGCGGGCTCCTCTTCTTCCTCTCCCTCACCAGATTCGCCAGGAACGGTACTGGGCGCAGAGCGCAGCGGTGCCCCTGGAAGATCTGTCAAGCCTAGGACATCGCCCAAGCTATCGAGATTGCGGCTGGCCCGCGAAGGGGGGCGCAACCTCCACCAGCTCGCTGCCGTCTCGCCGCTTATAGGATGCGGCACGGCGATGGGGGTAGCTACGGGCCGCTTGCTCCGGGCAAAGCCCGCCGTCACCACTGCGCCCACCAGACCGCTCAGCAAACCCGCAGCCCGTTCCATATTGTCGCTAAACATGGGTTCTTGCCGCGTCAAAGTGCTAACCATGGCGCTCATCAAGATGGCGGCGTAAAGCACAATGGCCACCAGCGTCAAGGTCAGGGTCAACATGCGTTTGAGCTGCTCTGGAACAAGGCTCTCCGGTCGATCCATCCTTCACCTCATCTCTTGAACAGGTCACCATTCGTCGATCGGCTCGCTCCGGGGCCGCAGCCTCTCGGCCACGCCCGGAATGCGCAAAGCCAGCAAAAAGAGCACGCCCAGGCCTACTGCCAAAGGCAGAGCCCGCAACTCTTTAAAAGCCCAGGCAAAATGCCATACGGCAAACAAGGTAGCCACATAGACCAGCCGATGCAAGCGCCGCCAGTTTCGCCCTAAACGGCGCACCCACCCCTCGGTAGAGGTCAGCGCCAACGGCAGCAACAACAATAGGGCCCCCAGACCCGCCAGAATGAAAGGGCTTTGCCTAATCGTCTCGCTCAATAGATCCCAACGTAGGCGGAAGCCGAGCCCCGCATAGATCACAAAATGGGCCAACGCATAACCAAAAGCATAGAGGCCCAGGATACGGCGCACAACTAAACCGGCTCGCATCCCAAACAATATGCGCAAAGCTGTAGGCATCAGAGACAAGATCAAAAAGGCCAACGCCCAGCGCCCTGTGACCCGCACCAAATCGCCTAAAGGGTCCGGCCCCAGGCGCCCTTGCCCGGTTCTCCAGCCCAGCACCAACGCGGGCACGGCGCTCAGCAGGGCGACCGTGATCTTGAGCATTCGGCGCTGCTTGGCCGTCATCAATAGAACCGCCGCAGATCCATGTCGGCGTACAAGGGGGCCACCTCATCATAGCCGTTGAAAAGCAACGTCTCTCGACGCCCGAATTCGCCGATACGCCGTTCGGTAGCCTGTGACCAGCGCGGATGAGGTACATCGGGGTTCACGTTGGCATAAAAGCCATATTCCTGCGGCGCCGAAGCCATCCAAAAGGTGGTCGGCATCTCGGCAACCAGGTCGATTTTGACGATCGACTTGATCGATTTGAAGCCATATTTCCAAGGCACGACCAGGCGCACCGGCGCGCCGTTCTGTTTGGCCAAGGGTTTGCCATATAGACCGGTGGCCAGGATGGTCAAAGGGTGTAAGGCCTCGTCTAAACGCAACCCTTCGACATAAGGCCACTCAAAACCCCTGCCGCGTTGCCCCGGCATCTGCTCGGGGGCGTATACCGTCTCAAAACGCACGAACTGCGCTTCGCTCGTCGGCTCTACCTGTTCCAGCAACTGAGACAAGGGGAAGCCGATCCAGGGTATGACCATCGACCAGCCTTCTACACAACGCATTCGATAAATACGTTCCTCTTGGGCAAACCGCAGCAGATCGTCGAGGGTATACACACTGGGCTTGTGCACCAACCCACCAATTTGCACGCGCCATGGCGAAATTTTGAAATCGGCGGACAAGGCCGCCGGGCCCTCTTTGCTCAAGCTGAATTCGTAATAGTTGGTGTATCCGACGACGCTCTCGTACTTGGTCAGCTCGCCGCCGAGCTCGTCGGCCTGCCGGCTCGCCGTGGGCGTCGTGGCTTGCAACAAGGTCGGCAAAGGCGCCGGTGCCGACGTCGGCTCGGAAGACGTGGCCAAGGGCTCTGGCGTAGACGTCTTTTGCGGCCCCGAGCAAGCGCCGACCGCCGTACTGAGCAACAAGGCCCCCGCGGCCATCATGAACTGACGGCGATACAAATAAACCGGTTCCGGCGTGATCTCGGAAGGATCAATATCTATCATCTTTTTCTTCCCCAATCGATAATCCGGTCGAAAGCACCCCTCCGAACGAACGTCCTCTTTAGCAACACCCTCGTCTTCCAAAAGGCAGGGGCATTCTAGCATATCGAATTTTAAATGGACAATTGCCTCTTATCCTCTCAACGCCTTTTGGGACGACCAGGAGATACGAACATGGTTCTATCGTATTCATCAGCGATGATTTTGCGCCCCAACGCCTCGCCATAGGCCGTCAATTCGGGAATCTTGAGCGGATCGTCCATGTCGATGGCCTCATGCAAATCGATCTGGAAGCGGCGAAAGTCCAACCCTTGGAAAAAGGTATCCACCAGATGCACCTGTTGGGCATCGGCCGATTGTAGGAAGGCATCGAGTACGGGGGCGATCCAATCCCAAGCGCGAAAGTTGCGGATGCGTTGAGGAGTCAATCCATGAGGGTTACGGCC
>JACIWY010000779.1 GCA_014360745.1 Chloroflexota bacterium | reverse complement strand
TAGCCGCTGTCCTCGAGGAAGGCGAGGAAGAAGAACATGATGAGGATGAGGGGCACGAAGCTCAGCACCCCGCCTGCGCCGTCAATGACGCCCGAGACCACGAGGGATGCCAGCAGGCCCTCGGGGAGGATTTGGCGCAGCGTGTCTCCAAGCCAGCCAAAGAGCGCCTCCATCCAGCCCATGGGGACTTCCCCCAGGGCGAAGGTGGCATGGAACATGGCGTAAATGACCGCCAGCATGATGGCCGGGCCGGTGAACTTGCCGGTGAGCACTTTGTCCAACTTGTCCGAAAAATCGTAGCGGCTCTCCACCGGCCAGGTGAGGACGTCGCGCAGGGCCGAGGCGATGTAGCCGTAACGGTAGTCGGCCACCAAGGCTTCGGGGTCCGTGCCCAGGGTCTTTTGCGTGTGCTCCGTGAGTGTCGCCACCATCTGGGTGAGCTGGGCGTACAGATCCGGGTGGTTGGCGCCCAAGGAAAGGATGTGGGCGTCGTTTTCCAGGTATTTGATGGCGAGCCAGCGCGGCGGGATGCGCCGCTCGCCAAGACCAGAAGCCGCGATATGGGCCTCCATATGGCGCAAGGTCTCGTCCAGGTCCGGGCCGTAGGAGATGAAAAGCGGGGCAGGCGTGGGGGGATGGGCGAGGTTTTCGCGCAGTGTGGCCAGGAGTTCCTCTTTGCCTTCGCCGCGCCGCGCGCTCATACCCACCACCGGCACCCCCAGGGTGCGCGACAGGGCCGGGATGTCGATGGCAATGCCTTTGGCCCGCACCTCGTCCATCATGTTGAGGACGAGCACTACGGGCATGGCCATTTCCATGACCTGGGTCACCAGGTAGAGGGAGCGTTCCAAGTTGGTGGCATCCACCACGATGACCACCAGATCCGGCCGTTCGTCCACGAGAAAGTTGCGCGCCACTAACTCGTCGGCCGTGTAGGCGGTGAGGGAGTAGGTTCCGGGCAGATCCACCACTGCCACGTCGGTATCCCCAAGGCGCAGCACGCCTTCGTGTTTTTCTACGGTAATGCCCGGGTAGTTGCCGACGTGCTGCCGCGAGCCGGTGAGCAGGTTGAAGAGCGTGGACTTGCCGGAATTGGGATTGCCCATGAGGGCGAT
>JACIWY010000778.1 GCA_014360745.1 Chloroflexota bacterium | reverse complement strand
CATCGACCACCAGCACGCGAATTTTTCGGCTCACGATGGCCCTCCCTCACCCAAGGGGATCTCGACGAAAACCGTCGTGCCCACCCCCGGTGTAGACTCGATAGTAAACATCCCACCGACGAGGGTAGCCCGTTCGCGCATGCCATAAAGCCCCAAGTTCCTTTCATGCGCTCGAGATCCCATAACCCGGGCCACATCAAAACCCTGCCCGTCGTCCTCGATGATGAGCTTCACCCGCCCTTTCCGCATCTCTAACAACACGCTGACATTAGTGGCCTGGGCATGCCTGGCAACGTTGGTGAGTGCCTCTTGCATGATCCGATAAAGAGCCGTCTCTACATCGGGAGGTAATCTCTCTTGGCTCACCCCTAGCACCTGAAAGTCCACGGGCAGCCGAAAGCGGGTTTCATACCTCCGGAAATAGTGCCGAAAGGCCGCCAACAAGCCCAGGTCGTCCAGGGCGCTTGGCCGAAGCTGCAACGCCAGATCGCGCACCCCACGCAAGATCTGCACCGCCATATCCCGAGCTTCCTCTATATAGGGCCGAATCGGCACCGAGGAATCGGCCTCCTCCAAAAGCTTGAGCACCATGATGAGCGAGGTTAGAGATTGGCCGGTCTGGTCATGCAACTCACGAGCAATGCGCCGACGTTCCTCCTCCTGAACGGTGATCAACCGATCCAAAAGCTGGCGATGGAGGCCCTCCTGTTGGCGCAATTCATCGTACAAGCGGGCATTCTCAATCGCCACACCGATCTGGCGCCCAATGGAGGTCAACATTTCTAAGGCATCCTCGGCGAACTCTTGGGCCCCACCGGGGATGTCGCCGAACAGGGTCATGACGCCCAAGACCCGTTCCTTGGATTGCAAAGGCACGCAGACGCGAAAAGACAGGCCCTCTTGTCGCAAAAATTCAGAGACCGGGCAGGGGTATTCTAACGTGTTAGGCACTACCTTCGATTCGACCAGGGCCAAAACTTCGGAGCAGACGGGGCGGCTCCATGCGCATTCCACATGCGCAAGAGCGGCCTCCTGGGGCAGCCCTCGGCTGGCCAACGGGTTGTTGTTCTCTCGGTGATCCCGTAGGACGATCCAACCGGCCCTCAATTTCGTCAACGCCAA
>JACIWY010000777.1 GCA_014360745.1 Chloroflexota bacterium | reverse complement strand
GCCGGCGCCCAGGCCGACGATGGCCAGCACGATACCCCGCGTAACGGTCATGCGTCCCACTTGTGGAGCGACGCCGATGCCGCTGACAATGGACCAGATGGCCAAAGCTACGATGATGACCAGCAACACCAACGTAGGGATCTGGCTCTTCCACCAACTGCTCGACTGCTGACCAGCCATTTTTCCCTCCTTCCCCCAATCGGGGTTACAAATGCGGTATGGCTACCAACAGAAAGCGAATGCCTACCAGGACCAACAACGGGGAAATGATCCACGTCACCACCTGATTCAGGCGAGGTGTCCAGAAGCGCTGGACCACCAAAGCGGTCAACGTGATCAGGACGAAGGCATAGATCGCCAGGCCAAGGTCGGCCGGCGAGATGACAGCGCCGGTCGCCACCTGCGTGCCAATGGCTGACCAAGCGGCCGCCGTGACGCCCACCGAGGCCATGGCATAGGCGCGTCGGGGGTGATGCCCCATGATCCAGTTGTAGATGGGGATGGTGAAGGGCTTTCCGCCGGCGGAGAGCAGGCCAGTGATGCCCCCGAACCCCAGGGCTACCGCGGCCATCCATGCAGGATGTGGATGGTCATCGCGTCCCGGGAGGGGTTTGATAAAGGCCATGCGCGCGCCGGCCAGGATGGCATAAATGCCGAGAATAAACAGGAGAACTGGAGCTGGTGCCTGAAGCCCGATGAGCCGGCCCAGCGCTCCTCCCAGGACTGCGGGAATGATGAGCATGGCCCAATCTTCCCGCACAGATGTCAACACACTGCTTTGGCGCAGGGTCATCATCAGGGATGCCAACGCAACCACCATCAGGTTCACGATGATGGAACGCGCAATGGGCAGGCCCACCAGCCCAGTCAACAGGATCACCAGGAAGAAACGGTCCACCCAGGATTGGATGGAGGCGGTGACGAAGCCGACAATGAGGCTGGCCAGGAGGACTTTGGCGAGCAGAAGGATGGTTGGGTGCATGGATGATTCTCCAACTTAAATTATGGAAGGAGTGCGTTAGTGCAGCCATTCGGGGTGGTCGGTGAGCCGGCCTTCGATGAAGGCGCGCACCGCCTCATCAATCGTGGGGATATCGGTGATGATGGGGCGGATGCCGGCCTGGCGCATG
>JACIWY010000776.1 GCA_014360745.1 Chloroflexota bacterium | reverse complement strand
ATGATCAATGCCTATTCGATGACGTTGCCTATCTGGCTCGAATCGCCCTATGGTTTTGGCAGCAGCGAAGTCAAGTATTGGTCGCTGATAGCCGGGCTGCATTATCATCCCGATGCCATCGATCTGCATCCCGACTATTTCACCATGACCCAGCCGCAGATCTTGCGTTGGGTGGGCAATCATCTCGGTCGCTCGCTACAAGATACGCCCTCGGTGTGGACGGTGCTGCGCGATGCCGAATACCCTTTACAAGAGTGGGGCAGCGGCGGCGTGTCGGGCAAAATGGGCGATTGGACATTTTGGCTCTATCGTCGCGACCTGCCCGGTGGCCGCGCCCCACGCGTTTGGCGAGAACAATTGCCCCTCGCCGCTCGCGACCATATCTATTCCCGGCAAACCCGGCGCACCGACCAGGCGGCCGGCCAGGCTTATATGTTCTTCGATGTAGACGATGGCTACCCCTACGTTGGCCAGGTGCCGGTGAGCCAGAGCGCCCGAGGGGTTTCCTTTTTGGTGCGGGTGATCTTTTTAAATCAGGGCCAGGATACCCTTTCGTTGCAATATCGCAACTATGCCGGCCAACTGGTCACGCAGACGATCCGCAAAGGGCCACAACTGGGCGCCGTCGATTATTGGGTTGAACATCAGTTCGTCCTGCGCGATGCCTATCTGGCCAACAACCTGGAAGGGGCAGACCTGCGCCTGAATTGCAACGAGGACGGAGACGAATATGTGCATCTGGTGGAGGTGATCGGTCTGTGGGGTGAGCCGCCCACGCCCACGCCGGTGCCCAGCCCCACCAAAACGCCGACGCCGAGCAAAACGCCTACCCTCACCCTCACGCCTACCCAGACGCACACGCCGACGCCCACGTATACTCCCTCGCCCACATCCACGCCGCGCAGCGCCGGGCCAAACCCCGTGGCCGACGCCGTCATCGACGCCGAGCGGCCGGACACCCCCCTGGGGAGCGAAGGTCGGTTGGTCATCGGCGGTGGCGGTGGGCAGCGCGCCGTCTTGCGTTTCGATCTAAGGCAGATCCCTTCGGGCGCCGGCGTCGCCGGGGCGACGTTGCGCTTGCGATCTTTGTGCCCTGCCATATCGCCCCTGCTTGTAAAGATCTATGGCCTGAAAG
>JACIWY010000775.1 GCA_014360745.1 Chloroflexota bacterium | reverse complement strand
CGGGAGGTGTGCGATGGGTCACATTCAGGTTCCCGCCGAAGCCGTGCGCGCCTTCTGCCAGCGCAACCGCATCCGGCGGCTCTCGCTGTTCGGTTCCGTGCTCCGCGAGGATTTTGGGCCGGAGAGCGATATCGACGTGCTGGTGGAATTTGCGCCGGAGGCCGAGGTCGGCTTTCTGGCGCTCAGCCGGATGCAACGCGAGCTATCGGCTTTGTTCGGGCGCCAGGTGGACCTGGTGCCGCGCGCAGGGCTCAAGCCCGCCATCCGCGAGCATATCCTTCAGAGCGAGGAACTCCTTTATGCGTCCTGAGCGACTCTGTCTCTTGGACATCGTAGAGGCTGCCGATGCTATTGCCCGCTTCCTGCACGGGGTTGACCGCTCTCAATTCATGGATGACGAATTACGCCAAAGCGCGGTGTTGCAAAAGCTCATCGTCATCGGCGAAGCGGTAGCCCACTATGAAGGTGCGCGACCTGCTTGATCCCACTTCACAGGCCAAGAAACAGGCGCTAGAACGCCACCACCTGTTCCCTCGCAAGTATCTGCAGAGTCGAGGCATCACCGACAACCGCGAAATCAACCAGGTGGCCAACTATGCCCTGGTGGAATGGCATGACAACATCGACATCAGCGACCGTCCGCCAACGGAGTACGCGTTACAATATGAGCAGCGTTTCGCAGCCGATGAGTTGGAGATGATGTATCGTTACCACGCATTACCTGAACGTTGGTATGACATGGCCTATCCGGAATTCCTGGAAGAGCGGCGCAAGCGCATGGCGGCCATCATTCGGGAGGGATTTGATAGATTGTCACGTTGTCCCTACGGTGGCCCCGATGGCCGAACGTAAAAAGGAGAAACCGTGACTCCCTACCACCTCAACCACCAGCGCCGCTCCGTCCGCTTGCCGGGGTACGATGACGCCCAACCCGGCGCCTATTTCGTCGCCATCTGCACCCAGCAGTGGATGGGGATATGGTGTTGAACCCGTTGGGGGAGGAAATTGCCCGCCAATGTTGGTCGGCCATCCCCCGTGTCCAATCAAATGATAATCTTACCAAACGGGAACACGGTGGCGGCGACGTTTTCAACACCCTCTACCAGGGGTCGTTTGACCATTCGAGCGCTTCTGTG
>JACIWY010000774.1 GCA_014360745.1 Chloroflexota bacterium | reverse complement strand
AACGGCGGAGCCCCATAAAAGGCCCCGCCATAGGCCAGGAGTGGTGTAGAGGCAGCCCCGGTTCAATCCAATTGCCAGGTACACGGCGCGGTGACTTGAAGCCAATAAGCCCCCCCAGGCACCATCTCGGTCAAAGAGTTGCCTCCTGAGGTCCCCAGCCGGCAGACATTCCACGTCGCCTGTTCGGGATCGTATCCATGGACTAGCGCGACTTGGTCGGCAATGCCGGCCAGGGCGTCGGAGATAGGCAACGGCACATTACCCGGGTAGGCCACCAAGTTCCAACCGGGCACCAAATCGATGCTTTGGCCGTGCCGAGGGCGGCCACGCACCGAGAGTAAGGCCTCCTCATCCATCTTGATCCATAACCCTTGAGCGGCTGTCACTTGGGTCAGAGTATTCACATAAGGTGGTACGGATGGCATGTAACGCTGCCAACGGCTATTGACGGCATCCCAGGTATATACCTCACCCAGCGCATCTTGAATTCCCCCAAAGAGGATCTCCGGATCCTCGCTCGCCGGGATTACCGGCAAGGAAATCAGGTTCCAGCCGGCTTGGAGCGGCACCTCCACCTCGACCAGTTCCTCCACATAGTCGGTCATCACCCAGGCCTCCCACACCTCGTAGCGGACGAAATCATAGGCCAGATAGGCAAAACCGTTGAGCCCATATCCGGTGCCCCAGGAGTTGACGAATTTAAAGCCGCCGATGGCGTCGTCATAGCCGACGATCAACAAGGCATGTCCCCCCAGCATAGTCTCTGTAGCCCCCGGTCGACGAACCAAGGGATCGGCATCGCTCACGGTATAGAAGCTGGGATAGTACACCGGCACGGCCATGGCTATGGGCATGCCGCCGGCCAGGATCGCTTTCAATTCGTCAATATTGGCGCTTCCGGCACCCTGAAAGACGTTGGCAAAACTCTCGGAGCGATACTGCCAAGCCTCGTCGTACGCGGCTTGCGGGGGCTGCACACAAGGGTCATTCTTCTGATAGGGAAAAGTCGCCCATGTGGCTGCGCCTTTGGTTTTGATAATGCTGAGGCCGTTGTAAAGCGACATACCCCCGTCGACCCGGCAATCGCGGGTATTGCGCTGATTATAGATCCACGAAGGACTAAACTGGTGCTCCGGCA
>JACIWY010000773.1 GCA_014360745.1 Chloroflexota bacterium | reverse complement strand
GAATATATCGCCAAGGCGGCTCCTACAATAGGGATCAGGATTGCGGAGCTGATGACTCGTTGTCGCAGCATCTGCCCTCCCGCTTCGGCGACGGCGAGGAACCCGCCGGCTTTACTTCCTTGCCGGCTTGAGACGTCCAAAACGACGCTCGCGGCCCGCATAGGCCAGTAGCGCCTTGTACAGCTCGTCGCGGTCAAAATCTGGCCAATAGGTGGGGGTGACGTAAAATTCGGAATAGGCCGCCTGCCAGATGAGAAAGTTGCTCAGGCGCTGATCGCCACCGGTACGAATGATCAGATCCGGGTCGGGCAAACCGCCGGTGGTCAAGTGTGCGCCGATGGTCTTTTCGTCGATCTCCTCCGGCGGAATGCCCTCGGCGACGATGGCGCGCACGGCATCGACGATCTCGGCTCGCCCGCCGTAATTAAAGGCCACATTGAGGATCAGCCGTTCGTTGTGTCTGGTCAGTTCCTCTGCCTCGTGGATCTTGGCCACGATGCGGGGAGGCAGGCCGCTGGTGCGCCCAATATGGCGAATCTGGACGCCGTTGCGGTGCAGCTCCTGGGTTTCGCTGTCGAGCATGCGCTCGATGAGCCCCAGCAGGAGGCGTACCTCGGCCTGTGGGCGGCCCCAATTCTCGGTGGAGAAGGCGTAAATGGTGAGGATGGGGATACCGAATTCGACCACGGCGGGCAAAACGCGGCGCAGGTTCTCCGTGCCGGCACGGTGGCCCGCGGCGCGATTAAGCCCCCGCGCCTGCGCCCAGCGCCCGTTGCCGTCCATGATAATGGCCACATGAGCGGGGATATGCGACAGGGGGGCATACGCTCGCCCCGATCCCATCGCGTCTGGTTCGTCCATCAGACTTCCATGATCTCGGCTTGTTTCTGCTCGCCGATTTGATCCGCCTTGGCGATATATTCGTCGGTGAGCTTTTGCAGCTCTTCGCGCGCCCGGTAGTGCTCATCCTCCGAGATTTCGCCGGCACCTTCGAGCTCGGCCAGCTCTTTCATGCCATCGCGACGCACATTACGGATGGCTACCCGGGCTTCTTCTACCCGTCGTCCGACCATGCGGGCCAAATCGTGGCGGCGCTCATCGGTGAGAGGCGGGATGGCCAGGCGGATCACTCTGCCATCG
>JACIWY010000772.1 GCA_014360745.1 Chloroflexota bacterium | reverse complement strand
CGGAAGTAGCGGCTGGTTTCCGGCGTCGCCGGATCGAGCTGATAGACCGTGGCGTCCGGATCGGTGGCGCTGCCGCGCAGCGTGCCCCACTCGCCCTCGCTGACGATCGGATCGCCCCGGCCCTGATAGGTTTCCGTCAGCCGGTACGTCCCGTCGCCCCCATGGGGCCCCTTGCGGGTCAGTTCGAGCCGCGTCTCGATGCCCGGGCAGAGGTGGTGCAGCAAGGTGATGAGCAGCGTCGTGATGTGCGCCCCATCCACGTCGGCGTCCGCCAACAAGATGATCTTGTGGTAGCGCAAGTTTTCGGGGGAATACTCCACCTTGCCGTCGCGCTTGAACGACAGGCCAAGCGCCTGCACGATGGAAGTGACTTCCTCGTTCTTGACGATCTTGAGGGCCTCGGCTTTCCACACGTTCAAGGGTTTGCCCTTGAGCGGCAGGATCGCCTGAAAACGACGATCCCGTCCCTGCTTGGCCGAACCCCCGGCCGAATCGCCCTCGACCAAGAAAAGCTCGGCCTCGCTCGGGTCATTGGTCTGACAATCGGCGAGCTTGCCGGGGAGCGTGCCCACGGAGAGCGGGCTCTTGCGCTCGATGCTGGCGCGGGCGCGTTCGGCGGCCATGCGCGCCTTCATCGCGGTTTGTGCCCGGGAGACGATGGCACGGGCTAGCTTGGGGTTTTCCTCGAAGATACGCAGCACTTCGGCAAATACGCACTTCGTCACGGCCCCGAGGACGGGCGAATTTGAGAGTTTTTCCTTGGTTTGCCCGGCAAAGCGCGGCGAGGCGAGTTTTACGGCGATGGCGGCATACCACCCCTCGCGTACATCGACGGCCTCGAACGGCTCCTTGATGAGCCCATTTTCGGTGGCGTACTTGTTGACCGCCTTGAGATAGGCCGTCTTGATGCCCTGCTCATGCGTTCCCCCTTGGGGCGTGGGAACGGTGTTGGCGAAAGATCGCACTTCTCCTCCGCCGTCTTCCCATACGCCCATGGCAACCTGGATCTCGACGGGGCCCTCGCTCGTCTCTTCGGTTCCCGAGAAAGTGATTACCCCAGTCAAAGGGGGGCGAGACGGCGCAAAAAGGGTCAAAATTTCGCCAAAATCTTTCGCTTGCCACGTTTGGGTCGTTCCAGAAG
>JACIWY010000771.1 GCA_014360745.1 Chloroflexota bacterium | reverse complement strand
TAGCCGTGGCGCTTGACCACCTCCGGCAGGATGACGTCGGTGGGCTCCAGGGGCTGCCAACCGCGATAACAAAAACCATAACGCCCGGTATAGACATCGGTGCGGTTCGGCACCGTGGGGTACGAGGCGATGTAAAAGCGGTCGAAGAGCATCGCCTCGGTGGCCAGCCGGTCGAGGTTGGGAGTGCGGATAAAGGGCTCGCCCTCGTGGCCGGGCCGCGGCCAGGGCGCGGGCACGCCGTAGCAATTCACGTGGTCGCGGCGCAGGGAATCGTTCATGATCAAGATGACGTTGCGCTTCATGGAGATCCTTTCTTGTGGTAAGGGGCAATGATCGCACCAAGTAAACGCCGGCGAAGCCCAAATTAGCCCTTGATGCCGCTCATGACGATGCCCTGGACGAAATAGCGCTGTGCCGAAGCAAAGATGAGCAACACCGGCAAGGTAGTGATGACGCTGGCCGCCATGAGCAGATGGTCCTTAGGCAGGCCCGGGTCGCCAGCGTAGGAGCGCAAGAACCAGAGCCCTAATGGTAGGGTAAACTTGTTCACGCTGTTGAGAAAGATCAAGGGACCCAAAAAGTTATTCCAGGTGCTGCGGAAGGCAAAGATGGCCAACGTGGCCAGCGCCGGCTTGCAGTTGGGCAACAGAATGCGCGTCAAAATGGTGAAGCGGCTGGCGCCATCGATGAGCGCCGACTCATCCAGATCGTAGGGGATGCTCATAATAAACTGACGCAGCATGAACACACCAAAAGCGCTGCTAAAATAAGAGGGAACGATCAACGGCTTCAGAGAATCGATCCAGCCGATCTGGCGAAAGAGCATAAACAGCGGGATGATGGTCACATAGATGGGCATCATTAACCCGCTCAAGCAGAGCACAAACATGATCTCGCGGCCTGGAAAACGGATGCGCGCAAAGCCATAGGCAACGAGGAATGAGCTCACGATCGTGCCCAAGACGGCAAGAACGGACACAATTGCGCTGTTCATAAAGAACATACCGAACTGGATGCTCGTCCATGCCTCGACGTAGTTATGCCAGCGCGGCACCTTGGGGAACAATCGTGGGGGAAAAGCCTGCACCTCCATAGCCCCCTTGAGCGAACTGCTGATCGTCCACACAAAGGGAAACATAAACA
>JACIWY010000770.1 GCA_014360745.1 Chloroflexota bacterium | reverse complement strand
CTCGATCGTGGCAGGAATTTTACAGGGGGTGCCGTCGGGCAGAACCCACTCGTGCCAATCCTCGGCTTGTAGTGAGAATCCCCGGCCGAGTTCGATCGTATCGACGCCAAAGCGATCGAGCACGGGCGGCTCGATGATGGCCAGTTGTTGCACAAAATCGTACACATAAATGTCGCCTTCGGCGATGCCTAGGTAATCCTTCAGCTTTTTGTAGGCAATGGCCATAATACCCGACGAACGGTGCCCACCTAAGTCAATGGGCACGCGATCGGGCTCCTGATGGTTGATGGCTTGTAGGACCCGTTCGCGAGAGGTGGTCATGTCGCCCTCCTTCTACCCTATCTGGTCACCTCCGGCAACACCTGGCTCAGGAGCTTTCTGGCGTCATCGGACTTGCCCGTCAGCACGAAACGATATTTGCCCGAGTTTGCCTCGATGACCATTCTATGCGTCTCTTGTCCGCTCTCGTCGTCCTCGTAGGAACTAAAGCTGATCCGCCGCAGTTCGGCGACAGGCAGCGTAAAGCTGCCTGGAAACTGGGGGATAATGTCATCCACCGACATCTGCCAGTAACGCTGCTCCAGAACACCCATCCAACGGAATTGCGCGGCCCATTGTCCCAAGAAACCTGCACCCTGCCCTTTGGCCTGATCGCGGGCCTGGGCTACCGCTTCTTTCATCAATTTGGGTGACACTGCAGCCAGGATCAAGCGACGGGGCGTAATGATCAAATTGAACGTTTGCGCCTTGAGCCCCAAAAAGCCGCTGCGCCGCTGCAGCCCCGACAAAATGGCCAGGATCGGTTCAGCATCTGCAGCGACTGGAGAGGTTGTCGAAATAGTCGAGACGGACTGCGCTTCATGGCCACAGCGTGCGCAGAAACGGGCGCCGGCGGGCAATGGCGCGCCACATTGTACGCAGAATGCAGCGTTGGGATGTGTCATCTTGGTCTCCCCCAAAATGGATGATGATACGCTCGGCACCCTCGAACGCCGCCAGAATAACCGCATGGGGGAATTGTGTCAAGAACCATAATTGATCCACCCGCATTGCCCAAGTATAATAGAGAGGATTTGAGAGATGTGAGGGGGCCATGGCCACCATTTTGGTCGTCGACGATGAGGCCAATATCGTCGAGTTGGCAGAGCTC
>JACIWY010000077.1 GCA_014360745.1 Chloroflexota bacterium | reverse complement strand
CCGCTGTATCTAACCAGCCCGAACAATCCCAAGATCAAGCAAATTCGCGCGTTGCGTCGGCGCAAGGGCCGCGAACGAAGCGACCTTCTCCTTGTAGAGGGGATTCGTCCTGTAGGCGAGGCCGTCGAGGCCGGCGCTTCGGTGGCCTATTTGTGCTACGCGCCTGAGCGATTAACCAGCGAGTATGCCCGGCAGTTGATTCGGGCCCAACAGGCCAGGGGGGTGCCCGTTTATGCCGTGTCCGCCGAGGTCTTTCAGACCCTGGCAGATAAAGAGAACCCCCAAGGCATCATCGCCGTCATCCATCGCCCACACCTGACCTTGGAGGATCTAACGGCGGACAACTCCCCTTGGACAGTGGCCTTGGTTTCTCCCCAAGATCCGGGCAACATTGGCACCATCCTGCGCACGATGGATGCCGTAGGGGCTAACGCCCTCTTGTTGCTCGACCAAAGCGCCGACCCCTATCACCCCAAGGCCGTCCGTGCCAGCATGGGCACCTTGTTCTGGCATCCGGTGGTCATGACCACTTTTGATCAGTTCGTTCGGTGGGCTCAAACCCATGGCTATCACATCTATGGCACCTCCGCGCACGGCAACACATCCTACCAACAGGTACTTCACTACGAGCGCCCGGCGGTTCTGTTGCTAGGCAGCGAGCGCGAGGGATTATCCGTCGAACAGGCTGCCTGCTGTGAGCAACTCATCCGCTTGCCCATGTGTGGGCGGGCCACCTCCCTCAATCTGGCCGTAGCCGCCGGGGTTATGCTCTATGCGATGTTGGAAAAGTTCGGAATCTGTAAGCCGAATAAATAGACAGCCGCGCCTGGGCCGAGCGGATGCTGCTCCGCGACTACCTGATCCAACATTCAGGACTGGCTGAGGAATATGCTGTTCTCAAGACAGAACTGGCCCGGCGCCATTCGACCGCCCGTGGGGCCTATCAGGATGACAAAGCGCCTTTTATCGAGCAGGTACTAGAGATGGCGAGACTGA
Source organism: Chloroflexota bacterium (assembly GCA_014360745.1). Taxonomy (GTDB): domain Bacteria; phylum Chloroflexota; class Anaerolineae; order UBA1429; family UBA1429; genus JACIWY01. Next base: position 10,288 of record JACIWY010000077.1, on the reverse strand, counting down.
GGGTATAACCAGGCTCTGGGTTACCCGGCTCGCCAGGAGAAGGAGATCGGCCATGGCGGCAAAGAAGGTTCTCTTTATCAGCGGCTCTTTTGGGTTGGGGCATATTTTCAGAGATCTCGCCATCGCGAACCAGTTGCGCCAGCAGAGACCAGAGATTCGCCTTTCCTGGATGGCCGGCGACCCGGCCAGAGGAGTGTTGGAAAAAGCCAACGAAAATCTTCTACCGGAGGCCGCTATCTATACCTCGGATAGCGTCCCCGCAGAAAACGCGGCCCGTGGGGTGCGGCTCAATTTGTTGCGTTATACACTCAACGCACGGAAGCACTGGGCTCAGAATGTCAAAGCATTCATACAAGCCACCGAAAGGGAGCGCTTTGATTGTGTCATCGCCGATGAAGCCTATGAACTGGCCGTTGCCATACTAAAGAATCCCCGCCTGAAAAAATTTCCTTTTGCCTTCATTTATGACTTTGTTGGTCTTGATTCCATGACTTGGAATCCTCTGGAGAAATTGGGTATTTATTACTGGAACCGGGTATGGGCTCAAGACTATACGATCGCTTCCGAAAGGGATGCCTTGTTATTCGTGGGCGAGCTGGAAGATATACCAGATCGGCCTATGGGCCCCGGTCTACCCAGTCGGCAGGAACATGCCAGACGCCATTACCGGTGCGTGGGATATATACTCCCCTTTGATCCCTCAGACTATAGAGACACGGCGACAGTGAAGCATTCGCTCGGATATGGTGATGAGCCGTTGGTGATCTGCTCGGTCGGGGGGACTTCGATTGGCCGAGAGTTGCTCGAGTTGTGCGGGCGGGCTTTTCCCATCGCGAGCCAACAGGTGCCCACCTTGAGAATGGTAATGGTCTGCGGCCCTCGATTGGCTACTGCCTCTGTGAGGGTGCCTGCAGAGGTGGAGATACGCGGATATGTGCCTCAGTTGTATGAGCACCTTGCCGCTTGCGATCTGGCCATCGTGCAAGGCGGGGGCACGATCACGCTGGAATTGACCGCCCTGCGCAGGCCGTTCCTGTTTTTCCCGCGTGAAGGAGACTGTGAGCAAGAGATCGCGGTAGCAGGGAGGCTTGCACGACACGGCGCCGGGGTCAGGATGTCGTATTCAGAGACAACGCCGGAATCATTGGCCGAAGCCATCCTTGTCAATCTGGGTCGTGAGATAAAATACCCGCCCATCCCTACGGACGGTGCCCAAAGAGCTGCGGAGATTATCTCTGCCCTGATCTAGAACATGCTTCGCCGCGATCATTAAGGGCTTTGGGAGCTCTATATAATAAAAAAATAACCAACCATGATCCGTGATCGATCCCGTGTGGTTCTAGAATAAGGGGGTTAAAAATGCGGGATAAAAAGTACGAGTATGTGATCATCGGCTCAGGAGCTGGCGGGTCTACATTGGCCAGAGAGTTAAGCAAAAATGGTAAAGAAGTGCTCGTTGTGGAGAAAGGGGAAGAAGAGAAAAAAATAGGAACTTTTCAAGACTGTCTACGATATTTTGATTCAACAAGAGTAAAAATACCTAGAAAATCAAAGGAAGGAGTCATTCTATGGAGAACCTTTATGGCCGGAGGGACCACGGTCGTTTCCTGCGGTAATGGCGTCCCATGCCTGGAACAAGAATTGGCCGATCTCGGCATCACCCTGGGAGACGAGTTCGCGGAAGCCCAAAAAGAGATGAATATCGCTCCCATCGCCGAGGGGCTCTTGTCGGAAGGCTCTCAGAGGATCATATGGGCCTCCAAAGAGTTGGGCTACAACATGGAACGGATGCCCAAATTTATTGATCCGGTGAGATGCCAGAAATGCGGACAGTGCTCTTTAGGCTGCGCGAATAACGCCAAGTGGACAGCCCTGGACTATCTCGAAGAAGCCGTAAAGAACGGGGCCCATGTCGTTTATAACACCACAGTCGGACGGGTTCTGGTGGAAAACGGCAAGGCCAAAGGTATCCGTGGTGTGGGCCCCCAGGGGCAGCTCGAAATCCTTGCGGATGTGGTCGTTCTAGCAGCAGGTGGGCTGGGCACCCCTGTGATCTTGCAGCAATCGGGGATCAAAGAGGCAGGTCGCGGTTTGTTCATCGATCTCTTGGTGAATACGTATGGGATCATAGAAGGCTTGAACCTGCTTCACGAGCCTGCTATGGCTCTCGTTGATCATGAATTCCACAAAAGCCAAGGGTTCATCTTGTCTCCCTACATGAATTCCCCTCGGGCGGTCAGGTTTATGGAAAAGGGCGCGCAGGGCATGGCTCTACCTACGCACAGCTTGGTCGGTATTATGACCAAGATAGCCGATGAACCGGCCGGTCGCGTTTATCCCGATGGAACGATCTCCAAGCCGGTAACCGAAAGGGATTGGGAGAGATTACGGGCGGGCTCCTCGATAGCAAAAGAGATATTGACCAAAATGGGCGCAGATAGCAAATCCATTATAGTGTCCAACCCGCAAGGCGCTCACCCTGGCGGAACTGCCGCTATCGGCAGTGTTGTGGATCGTGATTTGCAGACCAAGGTAGAAAACCTTTTTGTCTGCGATGCCAGCGTCCTGCCTACAGCGCCCGGAATGCCGCCCATCCTGACTATCGTCGCTTTGGCCAAACGATTAAGGAAAACTCTGGCACCTTAAACTTTTGTCAACTGGTATATAACCCGGGGATAGTGTACATTACATCCTGGCCGGATGAGTCGGATGGCCCATCCCTTTGAGAAATGACTGAACACCAGTCTCCCGGGAGGCAGAGATATGGCCTGGTGGCAGGTCGCCATCCTTTCGATCGACCTCTACATCCTGCTCAGCGCCGGGGGGTGGCTCCTGTGGCGCTATCTCGAATGGTGTTTGCTGCGCCGAGGTCCCTTCCTTGAACACGAGGCAGAGCACCTCGATGCATTGCATCGCGCTCAGAGAGAACAAGCTAGCTTTTGGCCGCAGGAGCCGCGTCCAGGTCGGTATGGCGACCTGGACCGTCAGGCTCATCAAGCCCTCTCACGATTGAGTTTCGTCCTGGCTGAGGCGAATCGCCTGCACTTGGCTTTGGGCGAACATGAATTTCGCCCGATCGGCGTGCTTCACGTGCTCTTGTTGCTGCATGGGAGGCCCTTGCTGCGGGCAATGCGCCTCCTTCGTGGTCGCCGTGCCTTGCGACGGCAGTTGGCCTTGGCCGACCAGACCCTGCGCCAGGTTCACACCCTCCAAGAGAACGCGGAACAGATCCCCTTTCGCCTGCGCGCCGAACTGGCCGAATTAGGCGCCGAGACGGAGCGGCTAACTGCCCTATTGGAGAAGGAACGTGCCGCAGGCACCTCCGGCTTGGACGATTACGGGCCACGGCTGGAGGCCATCGGCCGGCGCGTCGAGCAAGCGCTGCATAGCATAGAACAAGGCAGCGTCGAGCAGGCAAAAGCATCGTCGCTCCACGAGGCTGACGACGTCGTGCGGGAGATTGTCCAAGAGTTGCGTACGATCGACGAGGCGCTCTCAGTCGCGGCCGACATCCGCACACGTACGCGCTATCAGATTGAACGCCTGCGCAGCAGCCTCTCCCTGATCTCCGAGCGCTGGACATCGCTCAAGGAGCAGGGCGTCAGCCAGCCCGAATTGGAAGAACGCCTGCACGACCTGCGCAGCCAGGTCGAAGGGTTCGATCGACGATTAGAACGAGGCACTCTAGATACATATCGCGAATTGGAACAGATGGTCATCGCCCTCGAAGCCGAGCAAGAAAATCTCGCCAAGGATCTAGAGACTTTGAACGCCGCTATGAGCCAAAGCCGCACGGCGGTGGAAGGGGATGTGCAAGCCTTGGCCCGCGCCAACGCTTTCTGCGAAGCGTTGTTGCGAGAGGAACCGCTTCTTGAACTGGATCAAAGCCTCGCCCTGTTGGAAAGAGCCTCGCAAGCCTATATGCAAGCCGAGGAGCAACGCGGATTGGGCACGTTGGAGGGCTACCGGGCCAGCCTATCCAAATCGAAACAGGCTAAGGAATATCTCGCCCAGGGCGTGCAGATGGCCGAGCAAGTGCTCGAGCAGGTGGCCCAGATCCGCGAAATGCTCGCCGGCCTGAGCCCCGACGTATTGGGCGAATGGCGCCGGCGCGCCGATCGACTCAACGAAGAGCTGCGCATCTACGCCCGCCATTGGGAGGCTGGCCTGGCTGGTGAGGTCGCCGAGGCCCTTTCTTTGCTCGAACAGGCGGAGATGGATCTAGAACGGCTTTCGCCCAACATCCGCTATCAACGCCGTCTGCGTCAATCGGAATTCCAGGAAGCCTTAGAAACCTTGCGCCATGCCCACGATTGCCTGGAACGGGCTGCGGAGGCTATCGAAGCCCTGGAGGCAGAGTTGGAACGCCTTGAAGCGTTGCGCGCGCGCGCTCAATTGGCTTTGCAGATCATCCTGGAAGAAAAGCTCCCGGCCCTGGCCAAAGAAAGCAAAAGCATGTTGGCCGAACGCCAAGAGCGTTTCGAAGCGCTGCGCGCTCGTTTGCAACAAGAGGCCCAGAGGCTTGACCCAAGCCAGGTACATTACGACGAGCTCTTGAGCGACCGGCTGCCCGCCATCGCGCGCGAGTTGCAACAGATTGCGGCCGACCACGCCGAGGACACAGAGCGTCTGCGCAAAGCCGCACGCGACGGCGCTGGCCGGTTGAGCCGCGCCTGGAATCGTCTGCGCAAACTGAACCCCTACGAGAGGCCTAGGCCGGAAGAAGACCCTGAGGCATTGCGTTTAGACTTGGAAGAATGGAGGGCGCGGATCGAAGCCCATCGAGACGATCCGGCAACCCTGCAGCGGTTGGTCGGCCGCGAGGTGTTAGCCCTTGAACAGCGATTGGAAGCAGCCTACAAACAGATCGTTGAGGGCAGGCGCTCGTTAGAGACGTTGGGCAAAGCTTATTATCGCCATGCGCAACGTGTACGCGTTTTGCGCGCGGCTCTGGAAGAAATAGAACGCAACAGCCCCTGGCCACGGCTTCCTTGCAATGCCATCACCGATCTTGGCGAAGCAGAGCGGGTGTGGAACAAGGCGCTGGCCTTGGAAAGGGATAGCGCGGCAGCAGATACGTTGGTGCGGGCCAATAACGAGCTCCAACAGGCAGTGAACGCCGCTCAACAGGCCGAACAGCTTTATGCCTTGGCCGAACATCAAGTGCAAAGCGCGCTGCGTCGGTTAGACGACGAATCGCGGGTTGCTACTACTGCCTTGGAAACCGCCCGTCAACGCGCACGCGCGCTGCGTCAGCGAGCGGCCGACGGCGACCCTGTAGAGGATCGAGCCGAGCTAGTTGAAGAGATGTGCAACCAAGCTGCTCAAGCGCTTCAGGCTGCCCAAGAAGCCTCGACCTTTGAAGATGCCTTACGACACTTGCGCGAGGCCAGCAATCTCCTGGCGCGTGTCTCATAAAGGGGCGCTACGTGTCCCATACGGGCACAAACATGAGCCATTGGCTGGGCGCTTGACGAATCATCCTCTCGATGATCTCCAGCACGCGCATTACATTATGCCTGACGCTTTCCTCACGACCGCCCACTTCTTCCATCTCGAGCGGGGGCGCGTATTGGATGCGATAGCAACAATCGAGTTCGTCGGGACGACACAACGCGGCTTTTTTGCCAAGAGTTCGGGCGAATCCTTGGGAACTCATATCCACCGCCGATTCCAGTAGGCAGCAACCCACCACAATACGCGAACAGGTCTGCAATGCCAGGCGCACATGGCCCGTCGGCAAGCGGGCAGGCGCGTCAAAAAAAAGCACTGGCTCCTCCATCAGCGAGACTGGACGATCGACACCCGTCAAGACTATGCCCCCCTGCCGCAGCCGTTTAACCGCCATGCGCAGGGCGCTTACATCGAGAGGGGTCATCTCGATACCGCTACGGCGTCGCAACCTGTTGAGTACCCGCGTGCCGGTATTCGGTTGAGGCAGGCTGAGGCCTTGCATCGTGAATCCTTGGGCGACGATCCAACGGGCAGCCATATCGAAATTGCTCATATGCGGGCCCACCAACACGGTGCCCCGATCGTCGGCCAAGACCTCCCTGACAGCTCGCCATTCCTCCACATCGACGCGCAGCGGCACGCGCCCACGGCGATAGTCCTCATCGGAGAAACGGAACATATCATAGTAGGTACGCCCAGCATGAGCGATAGCCTCCTCAGCCAGGCGCGATAGCTCCTCGGCGCCAGCATGAGGCAGAACATGGCGCAGATTTTCCCGAACCGTGGTAAACATCGTCGCCTCGCGCTTGGCCATGGCCGAAGCCACGCGAGTTGCCAGCCGATAGCCCAAGCGGGGTGGGACCACCTGGGCGGCGACCACTCCGAGAAAAATCCCTACAGGACTACCTGCAAGATCTTGGATCCGCATCGCGCAACCCGACTAGCCTTCCACAGAAGGATGCCGCATGCCCCATAGCGGCACGAGATGCTCGATGACCACCGGTAGGCCACGCACCAAACAAAAGGCAACTGAGACCCAACTCATCAGATTGAAAATGGTCAACAAGATGCGCACCGTCCCCTCAGCCACAGCCCCCCGAGCGGCATAAGCAGCTAACGCATGCACGACGGCCAGCCCAGTGAAGGATAAAAGTTTGCTCAAACCATAGCTGCTGCGCATCCAAGAGCTGCCCACGATCCAAGAACCAAGCCGGGTGCGCATCGTCTTGAAAGGCGCTCTGCTTTCCCCAACCGACATATTGCGTAACGAATCGACGATGGTGCCACGTAGAATGTAAATAATAGGTATCCCGACCGGAATTAAGCGCAGATGGGCATAGACCACCCACATGACCAATTCCACCGCCCGATCAGCCATAATGTCCAACACGCTGCCCAATATCGATACCTCGCCACGTCGCCGGGCAATGATGCCGTCGACCGTGTCCAGGGCAATAAGAATGAGCACCAGGAAAGCGGCAACGAGCCGCACCATGGGGCTTTCTGCCAGGAGCAACAACACGATCACGATCAACAACGGCAAGCGCGAGATGGTGATTAGGTTGGCCAAAGGTACGCTCCCTTCAAGTCACAAGGCGCATGGCTTCGCGACGCGCGGCTTTGGCAGCCTCGGCACTGTGTCCGCCCCGTTTGTGCACCGGTAAGAACTCCCAGCGCACATCATGATCACCCATGACGTAAACTAGCTCCTGCCAAATCTCTCTGTTCTTGAGCGGCTGCCCCGATGCGGTCAGCCAATTGTTCCGCTCCCACTGGGGCAACCAACGGGTGGCTCCGTCATACAGGTATTTGGAAACCGTGTAAATCGTGACATGGGCAGGGCCGGCCAAAGCGCGCAGGCCGGCCACTGCGGCCCAAAGCTCCATAAGATTGCTCGTCGCCGAGGGCCAAGCGCCGGCCACTTGATCGATCATCGCCCCGTCTCGCACCAACACGGCAGCATAGCCGCCAGGCCCTCCCGCCATCCCCAGGACACATCCCCGTGTGTAGATATCGATCGTAGGCATGTCCTTGGGCCAAGTTCGCACAGCGCCATTGACAGGGCGCTTGGTCTCGCGCCGCAACAATTGCTGGCGAGCCCGTGTGGCCAGCTCATCGGCCCGCTCGTTCAATGGATGGCCCTGGTGCCCACGCAGCCAACGCCATTCCACCCGGTGGCGGGCCTCTTGGGCCACCAGCTCTTGCCACAGATCTTGATTCTCCACCGGCTGGCCGTTGGCCCTGCGCCAATTGTTGGCCTGCCACTGCGGCAACCAGTCGGTGATCCCCCGGCGCAGATATTGCGAATCGGTGTACAAGATAACGGCACAAGGGCGCTTGAGCTCACGCAAGGCCTCGATTGCTGCGGTCAATTCCATACGATTATTGGTGGTGTCCAGCTCGGCACCGCTGATCTCCTTGGTGTGCAAACCGGAGACAAGCACCGCTCCCCACCCACCTGGGCCTGGGTTGGGATCACACCCCCCATCGGTATAGATCTCGACCGTGGGCAGCGCTTCTTCCGCCATCTCAGTCGCCGATCTATCCTAGCTTGCGCTAGAGCAAAGACGCCCACAGATGACGCATCGTCGCCGGCGGCGAGCCGGCGGCAATCAACTCGTCCAAATGCTCGCGGCCAATCTTATCCAAGAGCTGCTGGGCCATGTGCATGATCTCCAACGTCGTGACCTGCACACCAAGGACATCGTCCCCACTGCGCGTGAGCACGTCATAACAGAACCAACCCTCCCAATCGACGCGCTCAAGGTAATATAGGGTTTCCAAAAGGTCCCAAACGTGCACCGAGCCGGGGATCATGTCCCAATCCCACACCCGATCGTTGTCGTTAAAATGCATGTAGAACAGCTTGCCGGCATCGGCGACGAGGGCCATGGTGGCAGCCGGTGTCTCGGAGGCGATCAACGCATGGCCTACGTCGTAGGTAATGCCCACATTCTCGGCGCCGATCTGGCTGCATAAATAAAGCGCGCGGCCCGAATCGGCCAAAATACAATAGTTCCGTGCCTCATTGATCTTGAACTCGAGGCTGATGCGCACATCGCGGCGATAATTCGCCGCTTCGGCGATTCCCTCGCGCAACCATTGCCACTGCCGAACATAATCGACCTGAAAATTATAATTATGGCCGTCAATAAGCGGGCAACAAGTCACCAAATCGGTGCCCAGATCAACGGCGATGTCCATCGCTGTCTTGAGATCGCGCACGGCGTCCGCCCGAATTTGTGGGTCGGTGGAGGTAAAAGAGCCCTCGCGCCACTTGGCATCGCCCTTGACATTCAGGTTCACTGCCGATACCGGCCAACCCGAGGCCTTGACCGTCTGCACATCTCGCTCTAGATCGCGAAGATCGGAAGGATAGACCGGCTCTACCCCCTCGCACCCTGGGATCTGATGCATAAGTTCCAACCGCTCGGCCAGTGGGCGCGGTTGTGTATAGGTGTGAAAACGATCTCGTTGCTGACCCAAAAGCCCCACCATCACCGCATGTCGCACCTTCATGGAAAGCACCTCCCGCGTTAAATTCCCGATTGCCAGATCATTTGGCCATGATACGCGCCAGCTCGAGCAATTCAAGATCGATCACCTTTTGCCGGCCCGCTACTTCTTCCAGTGGCGTGGTCGTCACTCGGTTGCCTCGCAACCCCACCAACACGCCCCGTTGACCATCGACCAGCGCACGCACCGCCCCCTCGCCCAGGCGAGTGGCCAGCAGCCGATCCGACGCCGTTGGATCGGCGCCCCGTTGTACATGGCCGAGGATGGTTACCCGCAGATCATAGCCGATGGCATCGGGATGTGCGGCAAAATGCTCGTCCAACCGGCGGGCATTGTTCTTGGCGCCTTCGGCCACTACAATAAGGGCATGGCTTTTGCCTCGATCATAGGCTGCGCGCACCTCGCGCGCCACTTCCTCCGGCGGGATCTCTTGCTCGGGGATGACCACCACCTCTGCACCTCCCGCGATGCCGGCCATGAGCGCTACGTACCCGCACTTGCGGCCCATTGTCTCCAGCAAAAAGGCCCGCCCGTGCGAAGCGGCGGTGGTTTTGAGGCGGTCAATGGCCTCCAGAGCCACATTGATGGCTGAATCGACACCGATGGTGATATCGGTGCCCACCAGGTCATTGTCGATGGTCGAGGCCACGCCAACGACGGGGAAACCCATCTTGTGCAGCTCATAGGAACCGGTTTGCGAGCCGTTGCCCCCGATGACCACCAACGCCTCGATCCCTTGAGCGTTCATCTGCTCGATAGCCCGCTGGCGACCCTCCAACGTATAGAATTCCTCGCAGCGCGCGCTGCCCAAAAAGGTGCCGCCGGTGTGCAAGATACCCCCGACATCGCGCCGCGAGAGGTATCCCCACTGACCGCGGATCAACCCGTCGTAGCCATTGCGCACCCCATATACATCCAACCCGGCGGAGATACCGGTGCGCACCACCGCACGGATAGCGGCATTCATCCCCGGCGCATCTCCACCGCTGGTTAATACGGCGATCTTGTTCATGCCACATCCCTCAAGATCGGTGGACCATCGGGCCCCATTCGATTACAGGCATTGTAGCGTAGGAGACGGGACTGTCAATCTGAGCTTTGACAGAGCGCTGCCCGGTTATTATCATAGCAGCAATTCACCATCATCTGCTCAATAAATAGGCAAGTATTTCAACCCGTTAAAAGATATCACGTGGATCCGCCATCCTGGCGGCAACCAGTGGGAGTGAATATGACCAGCCAACAGCCGCCCCCCCAGGCTGTTCATCAGCCGCGCAGTTTGCTCATCAAACCGGCCTCCGGAGATTGCAACCTCCAT
>JACIWY010000769.1 GCA_014360745.1 Chloroflexota bacterium | reverse complement strand
GGGTGCGCCCGCCGGGATTTTGATAGACCTGAATGCGTTCGCGGCATTTGCCCCCCATGAGCTGATAGACCGGCGTGTTCAACACGCGCCCCTTGAGGTCCCACAGGGCGTGGTCGATGCCGCTGATGGCCGAGTTGATCACCGAGCCACCTGGAAAGCGCGAGCCGATATAAAGCTTTTGCCAGATGCCCTCGATGTCTAACGGATCCATCCCTTGCAGCCACTCGGCGAAATAGTCGATCGTCTCCGCCGTGGCCCGGTCGGGGCCTACGCTATAGGCCTCGCCGATGCCATAGATGCCCTCATTGGTGCGCACCTTGACGAAGCAAAGGTTCCTGTGCCCCACCTGCACCAGATAGGTGTCGATACCCACAATTTGTAGTGACATGCTTCCCCCTTAGTACGTATGTTTGGCTTTAAATCTAAGAGTCAAGGCCCAACAAGGCGCTCACCTGACGGCGCAAGCGATTTATCTCGATCGGCTTGTGCATCAGGGCATCGGCCCCTGCCGCCAGCGCCCGCTGGACATTTTCGCGGCTGCCATAGGCGGTGACGACCAGGATCTTGATGTGGGCCGTTGCGGGGTCCTGGCGAATGAGCCGGCAGACCTGAAACCCGTCGAGGCGAGGCATCATGAGGTCGAGGATGAGCAGATCGGGCTGAAAGGTGGCCGTCTGCAGGCCCGCTTCAAAGCCGTCCTCTGCCGTGGCTACCTCGATGCGCTCATCGATCTGGCGCAACGCCCGTTCTATGATCTCTACCAACGCCGATTCATCATCGACGACCAGCACTCGCTTGGAGCGTTGAAGGAGAAGGGGGTCAACGGGATAATCGCGGCTCACCAAGAAACGGCGGAACGCCTCCGCCGGGATGGTGTAACGCCCGACAGCATCTCGCGAGCCCTGCAAGAGGCCCCGTTTGATCCACTTCCACACGGTGACGCGGCTCACGCCGCAATATTGGGCAACCTCGCCGGTAGAAAACGCATCCACCATGTCAACCTCTTTTTTGCCGCTAGGCCCCCTCCAAATAGCGCCTTAACGCCGTTCCTCGAACAGATCGGCGGATTGGCGCCCACCCGCTTTAGCGCTCAGGCCCATCCCCGCACCGCCCACAACAGCGTTCATGGCCCGCAACCAGACATCGCCCTCC
>JACIWY010000768.1 GCA_014360745.1 Chloroflexota bacterium | reverse complement strand
GGGGATCCTACAAGGGATTCTCTTTATTTGCGGTTTTCTTTCTATTTTAATTACCGTCGGCATCATTTATGAGCTGGGCAAAGAATCGTTGCTTTTCTTCACCCGCCAGCAATGGGAAAACACCAACAAGACCGTCTCTCAGGAGGTGCTAGCTCAGCAAACAAGCTTGGAGATTAGCACGTCTGGTTCGCGTCTGGAGGCAGGGGCGGTGATTCGTATTGGTGAGGAGATCATGCGCGTTGTTGCGTTATCGGGCACCCGAATCTCGGTGGTACGCGGCCTTCAGGGGACAATGCCACAACACCACCCCGTCGGTAGCGAGATCCAGGTGGCGACGCGGGTCACTCTCCGAGAATTCTTGGGCAGTGTGGAGTGGAACCCTCAGATCGGCAAGTTTGGCGTCTGGGCATTGGTAAACGCGACGCTCATGACCTCTCTGGTGGCTGTGGCCGTAGCCTTGCCCCTTGGTCTGTCTGTGGCTATTTATCTGAGCGAGTATGCCTCTGCCCGCGCTCGATCCATACTCAAGCCCACCCTGGAGATCCTTGCCGGGGTGCCCACCGTCGTCTATGGGTATTTCGCCCTGACGTTTGTGACCCCGTTGTTGCGTTCCCTCTTGGGACGGGACACGGTCGAGATCTATAACACGGCTTCGGCGGGCCTCGTGATCGGCATTCTCATCCTGCCGTTAGTCAGCTCGATGAGCGAGGACGCTTTGAGCGCCGTGCCCGATTCGCTGCGTCAGGCGGCCTATGCCCTTGGGGCCACCAAGCTGGAAGTGGCGCTACAAGTGGTCATACCCGCGGCCCTCTCTGGGCTTGCGGCAGCGCTCATCGTGGCCGCCTCGCGGGCCATTGGCGAGACGATGATCGTGGCCATCGCCGCCGGCGCAGGGCCCGCGTTTACCTTTAATCCTTTCAAGGCCGCCGAGACGATGACCGGGCACATTGTGCGCATCAGCGGCGGCGATCTGAGTTATGATTCCTTGGATTATAATTCTATCTTTGCCATCGGGATGATGCTTTTTATGATAACGCTTTTGTTAAATATCATCAGCCAGCAAGTGGTGCGCAGGTTCCGGGAGGAGTACGAATGAGCCACCCGATTGCCTTACGCTCTTCAAGCGATATGAAGGGCGGTTTGTACGTATCGA
>JACIWY010000767.1 GCA_014360745.1 Chloroflexota bacterium | reverse complement strand
TACCTCGCGGTGCCCCTTGAGCCCGGCCAGTTTCCGCCTGGCTGTGGTGGCAATAAACGCGTTCTCCAGCTCCTCGCTGGGCAGGCGGAAGGTGATATTCATCAACGAGCGGCTCTCTCTTTCGGCGTGGCCGCGGTAAAAGCCCCCGCTTTGGTCGATGGCTTCGTAGATCACTGCCGCCTTCTTCTGGTTGCGCTCCTCGATCACCGCCAGGCCGCCCTCGCGCTTCACCCACTCGAGGACCAGCTTGATCATATAAACGACAAACGTCGGCGGCGTATTGTAAAGCGAGTTGTTATTGGCATAGGTATCGTACCTTAACATGGCCGGCAGTTTGGGGTTACTCTTCTCGATCATATCGTCGCGAATAATCACCACCGCCGCGCCGGCCGGTCCCAGGTTCTTTTGCGCGCCGGCATAAATGAGGGCAAATTTAGAGACATCGATACGCCGCGAGAGAATGTCGCTGGACATATCGGCCACCAGCGGGATATCGCCGCAGTCCGGAAACTCGCGCCACTGGGTGCCGTAAATGGTGTTATTCGAGGTCAGGTGAACATAGGCGGGGTTCTCGCTCAGCTTGATTTCGTCGGGGTAGAGGATGCGCGTGAAATTAAGCGGCTCGGTGGAGCCGGCCACGTTGGCATTCCCTACCTTCAGCGCTTCCTTATATGCTTTCTTGGCAAAACTGCCGGTAATGAGGTAGTCGGCGGTTTTGCCTTCGGTCAAGAAGTTCAGGGGTACCATGTCGAACTGCCCCGTAGCCCCCATACCGATGAAAAGCACGCGGTAGTTGGCGGGAATGTCCAACAGCTCTTTCAAGAGGGCTTCGGCGCTCAGGACGATCTCCTCAAACTGTTTTGACCGGTGGCTGATCTCCATGACCGACATGCCGGTGCCTTGATAGTTCAGCAGTTCTTTTTGTGCTTGTTCCAGGACGGGCAGTGGTAGTACGGCTGGCCCGGGGTTAAAATTGAAGACACGGTCGGACATGCTGATCCTCCCCCACACGTCTTGTTTTATGCGGCAGCTTGTCCCGGCGTTGCCGGTAGCCCCACCGGTATGGCAGGCAATATTGTACATGATTGTTCGCGTGATTACAAGCCAGTTTACCTCTTGCCGTCTTTGGCTCCCTAGGCGTGAGCCTCGCGGGCCG
>JACIWY010000766.1 GCA_014360745.1 Chloroflexota bacterium | reverse complement strand
AAGCCTGGGGGTCTCAGGCATCAAAGAGCTATTGCTGGGCAGCGTGGCGACTCAGGTAGTGGCTCATGCGCCGTGTTCGGTGTTAGTGGTCCGACCGGGTTTTCGCTTTAATGACCTGTGAACCTGGGGATGGTTCGACTCTAGATTCAGAGGATTTTAGCATGGATTTTGGCGGCCAGATACTCCAAGTCATCGACCTATGGGTCACCCGCGAGGAGCGCGAGATTCTGCGCGGTGTTCACCTCGCCGTGGCGCGCCAGAGCGTTCATGCCGTCCTGGGCTTGAACGGCTCGGGGAAAAGCACCCTGGCCTACGCCTTGATGGGCTGCGCCGGATACAAGCCCTCGAGGGGACGGATCCTTTTTGAGGGCCAAGAGATCACGGAACTGGGCATCAGCGAGCGCGGCAAGTTGGGCATTACCTTAGCCTGGCAGGAGCCGGCGCGCTTTGAGGGACTGACCGTCGAACGCTATCTGAGCCTGGGGCAGCGCGAGCCGGATGCGCGGCGCGTGCGCGCAGCCCTGGAGGCCGTAAACTTGGACGCGAGTTACCTACAACGGTTTGTGGACGAATCGCTATCCGGTGGCGAGCGCAAACGGGTCGAGCTGGCGGCGGTATACGCCATGGCGCCCAAGTTGGCCATCCTCGATGAACCCGATTCGGGCATCGATACGCTAAGCCTCGACGACATCGGCCGGCTCATTCACCGCATGGCCCAGGAGGGGAGCGCGGTGCTGCTCATCAGCCACCGTGATGAAGTGGTGGCTATTGCCGATACGGCTTCGCTAATCTGCGAGGGGCAGATCGTGCAGACGGGAAACCCCGACAAGGTGTGCGAACGCTACGCCCGCTGTTGCCGCCCTTGCGGGCGATCGGAACGCGTCGAAGAAGAGGCCGAATATGAGCGACTTTGAGCAGATCCTGCGCGCCTATGAGGAATCGGGGGGCAACCCCCAGTTTCTGAGATCGCCCAAGGTCGCCAGCCTGGTGGTCAGCGGCAACCAGGTGCTCGGCGCAAACAGCATCCCCGGCCTGGCGATGACCGCCGAGCAGTTGCCCGACGGCGTCCAAGCGCACGTGGTGGTCGAGCCCGGGGTCCATGTCGAGCTGCCGGTGCATCTCTGCTTCGGCGTGCTCCCAGCGGAGGGGGTGCAGCGGATCAT
>JACIWY010000765.1 GCA_014360745.1 Chloroflexota bacterium | reverse complement strand
GTCAGGCCTGCGCGGATGTTTCCCCCACCCCGGCCATCGCATCCGACGGCGAGAAGGTCAGCGTCGATCGACGCTTCTGCCTCTTCTGCGGCGCCTGCGAAAAGGTCTGCCCGGTGGAGGGGGCTATCCGCGTCGTGCGCAGTGGCTTTGTCCACGAGCCCATCGAATCGGGCGCCTGGGCCAAGGCGCTGGAGAAGCTGGTCTCCTTTGAAGAGGCGGCCCGCGAGTACGCCATCAAGGAGCAGAAGCGGCGGCGCAAACTGGTGCTCGAAGCCCTTTTGGGCATCGAGACCGATGAAAAATAACATGTAACCCCACAACCTCCGGAACCGGCGGAGTGGCGCGCTTCCCGTTCCGGAGGTTGTTGCTTTGCGCAAATGGATTGCACTCCCCTTGGCCGCCTAACGGTCGGCCTGAGCCGCGCCCACCCGCCCCCGCTGCCGAAATTGGTCATGTACTCCTGGCCCGCAATACGATCTTCCCCCGAGTATGACCTGTCTGCATGAGCTCATGAGCCCGCCGCGCTTCCCACAGGGGCAGGATCGTGCCCACATGGGTTCTCAGCTTTCCTTAACGACATACTCCGCGTATCCGCCCCCATCGTCATTCCCATTCTGCCCGACGTCTCGCGCTTCACCCACGCCGCGAAGCGCAGCGGAGCGGCGTCAGGTACAAGCGCTGGTGGGGCGGCGCGATAGCGGAGTTTCCATCCTTTTTCTTCAAGGACTTTAGCATCGCTTATCACTGCTTACATTTAACTGCACTGTATTCTTTGCCGTCAATTTCTGATTGAAGTAGAGCCATGGCCTGAGTATTGGTAGATTGACAAACATTGCAGATAGCTCGACTCTGCGCCTGCATACTTTTGTCTCCTCATGTTAGTTATGGAACGTATCTCCACATACCCAAGCCGCCCAACCATTTAGTCTGCCGAATTATTTCGGCCTAACTACGCAGCTTCCTACCCCGGCTTCACGAGGAGCAAGGCCATGTCAGCTTACCACCTTCGTCGTGCCCGGGATCGGGCCATTCGGAAACGGCTTCCGCAAGAGCGTGTCAGCTAAAAGAATTCCGCCTGCCCCCTGTAGAACCGCTCTCTACGCCAGTAGGCCAGGATCGATTATGTTCAACCGCCCCCTCTGCGTAATAACACAAAAAATGCCCC
>JACIWY010000764.1 GCA_014360745.1 Chloroflexota bacterium | reverse complement strand
TACCAATTCCGTTATCTCGTGAACGGCACGCATTGGCAGAATGATTGGCACGCAGATCGCTACGTGCCCAACCCGTTTGGTGGCGACAATTCGGTGTTGGAAACATGAGCTGCTATCCGCCGCCGAGCCTTTATGGCCAGCTTTTTGAACCTGATCGCCAAGATTATCCGGGCGGTCGTCGATAGCCTGGCGGCTATTCTCGGCCTCTATTACTCCACCAAGTACGCAGCTATCATTAGGCGCCTTGGCCTGCCGCTGGTGGAGCCTTCGGAGCGCCGTGGTTTTGTCGTGCTCCAGATCGATGGTTTGGCCTATATCCACCTTCTCGAAGCCATCGAACGCGGCTATGCCCCCTATCTGCAGCGCCTTTTGCGCCGTGGAGAATTCCGGTTGCACCCCTGGAGGGTGGGCTTGCCTTGCACTACGCCGGCGGTTCAGGCGGGGATCATGTTCGGCAACAATGACGAGATTCCCGCCTTTCGTTGGTATGACAAAAAGGCGGGCTTGTTGATCGATTGCGCCCAACCAGCCCCCGTCCATGCCATTCAGGAGCGCATCGCAAGCCTCCGCCCCGGAATTCTGACCGGCGGCTCCAGCTATATGAATATGTTCGATGGTGGCGCTTCCTTGTCGATGTTCACCCTGGGCGCCTGGAACAGCAAGCACTTTTTTGAAAACGTCAAAGGTTTGGGCTTTCTGATCTTATTCTTGCTCAACCCCTTTCGCAGCCTCAAGATGTTCATCCTGGCCATTTGGGAATATTTTACCGACTTGGTGCAACACACCATGGCGCTGCTCAAGCAGCGCACGCCCCATCCATTGCAGCGCAAATTCCGCTTCTTGCGCGTGGTCAGCAATGTCGTTTTTCGCGAGATCCAAACCTTTGCGGTGATGATCGACATCTATCGCGGTGTGCCGGCGATTTATGCCACCTATTACGGTTATGACGAGGTGGCTCACCATTATGGGCCCCTTTCCAAACCTGCGCTGAGGGCATTGCACGCCATCGACCGGCGCATCCGGCGCATCGATGGGCTACGTCGTTTGGCGCTCACCAGAGAATACGACCTGTATATCCTTTCAGATCACGGCATGACCTCGGCCACGCCATTCAAACGCGTTTTCGGTGGCACCCTCGGCGAATTGGCCCGTGATTGTGCCGATGATT
>JACIWY010000763.1 GCA_014360745.1 Chloroflexota bacterium | reverse complement strand
TCGGAGACAGAACAAATCCGATTCATATATTTTATTATAGCACATTTTTGAGGTTATGAACGTCGAATTTTGGCCGAAAACGGCGTGCCCATGATGATTGGATTCGCATGAACCCAAGCCCTAACTCGGTCATCCGGTCGGGGTCGAAAAAAACGGTCAATGCGCAATTGGAATCGTCCAAGTGGCTCAGAGTTGTGTTGAGGAAGGCGATTGGGCGTTTGCTTCCGGCTTTCTGCGTGCGCGGCGGCAAAGATCTTTAATCGCGGGGATTTCTTCGGAAAGTCGCAAAGCGCGAAGGCCGTACAGGCCGTAGCGCCAGCCGGCCCAGATGTACAGAGCACTGGCCGGCACCAGCGTGCCCAGCGCAAAGACAACCGTGACGATGAGCGGAGAAGAGACTTGTAAATGCGTCAATAAAGAGAGCATCGAGAGGGCAAACAACCCAGGTGCGATGAGCAGGTAGCCGAGCACTTGAGAGACCAGCACGGCCACGACGTCGGCGTTGCGGGTGCGAACGGCCCGTTCAAAGTCGGCACGCCAGATGCCCACGGCCAGCTCGACGACGATCATCCCGACGATCATGCTCGTCAGGATCAACAGTGACACCGGGATAAGATACACAGGCACCTGGAAGGCGGTTTGCATCCCTATCAGGGCCAGGCCCCCGTAAAGAGCCGTAGGCAAAAATGCCGTGAGGAACTTGCTCCACAAAAGTTGCGCATCGCTCACCGGCGCGACTTGCACAAGCCACCAGCTCAGCCCCTCCCTGGACATGCCGCGCAGAGACAGATTGGTGGCGAAGGTGTTAGCCCCGACGTAGCTCATGACTAAGGAAAGCATAAAAGCGCTGGGCAAGCCATATTGTTGGCTGCTGAAATTCACCAACACCATGAGCACCACGATAGAGCCCAGGATGGCTTGATACCACTGCGTCGGCTGGCGGGCAAAGAGGCGCAGATCTTTGTGCACCAGAGACCATATCGCCGAGGCGCGGCGCTCTTGGCCCCTGACCGCCCGCGCCTTGGATCGCCGACGGGAACGCTGTTCCGCCTCCTGTGCCTGAGACCAGCCGTCGCGATAGAGGCGCAACGCCGCAATATAAGCGGCCAAGTAGCCGATGGCCGCGCCTAGAGCCAGCCTCAGCTACCAGGGCCAGGCCGGGGCGTAT
>JACIWY010000762.1 GCA_014360745.1 Chloroflexota bacterium | reverse complement strand
CGTTCGCGTGTTGCCTTTGTCCGACGAAGGGGAGGGCTTCAGGCCCCTGGATCAGACGCTGACCCTCTTTGCCCTCGGCGTGGGGGGATTGTTGGCTTGCCAAGGCGAAGGGGCGGTGCGCATCGAGACCGATGCGCTGCGCATAACCATCCAGGGCAAGGGGGCCTCGATCAAGCTGGAGCATAAGGACGACGCCTTTGCCCTGGCCGAGCTTTTACCGCTGATAGGCCCGCCCTACTGGCCGAGCGAGTTCGGCAAGAGTGGGTTCTCCATGTCCCTCATCCGACAGAACGAGCGCGTGATCGTGCGCCTGGCCGGCGAGGCTCGCTGGCAAAAGGGACTGTTTTTGCTATTGGATGTCCAGGTGTCGGCGGCGGGCGTAATTCTGGTGGAGGCACAGCTTGAGAATCGGGGCCCCGAGCCGTTATGCAAACGCCTGCGTTTCTCTTTGAACCGACCCGACGAGGAAGGGCTTTTTGCCCTGGCGCTGCCCCAGGGTATTGTGGAGAGCGCCCTGCCCGACTATCCCACGGTGCGAGATGACGCGCCGCTAGACCCTTCCGCCTACGCAGAGCCGTGGTTGGCCTGGCAACGTGGAGGAGCCGTCGCCGGCGTGGCCTGGGACGAGCACATCGCGCGTGTAGATGCCCCCTGGCGCACATCGTTGACGACCCGCGAGGTCGAGATAGCGGCCGGCGGGCGTTCCGAGCCGGTGCGCCTTATGCTTTATGGCGGTGACGGGGATTGGCACTGCGTGCGTCGAGCGGCGTTGCGTTGGAGCGCGGGCACGGTGCGGGCGACAACTCGGCCCAGCCATCCTCCCTACGGGGTCGAGGCCGATCCGGGCGTGGTGCTTACTTTGGACAACGAGGTGGCCCTCCAAGTTGTTGCCGATGCGGCCTCGGTGCTTCCCGAGCGGGGCCAGGTGTGCGTGGAAACCTCCGCCGGCCTGCGGGCCGCCCCGTCGCTCCTGGCGATAGAGGAGCTCAAACGGGGAGAGCCTCTGCGGCGCTCGATTCGCTTGCAAATGGGCCCGCCGGGAGCCTATGGCGGGCATTTGCATTTGGACTTGGGGCTGCGCGAGCACACGGCGCCTTTTCATGTGCTGCGCTTGGGCAAGCCATCCCCCGTCGAGGTTTATTCCGGGCAAAGGGAGGGGCAGGAAGTAT
>JACIWY010000761.1 GCA_014360745.1 Chloroflexota bacterium | reverse complement strand
ATGTCGTACCAGCCGCCCAGATGATAGGCCGGCACGGCGATCTGAGCGATGCGCCGGCGAATGTCTATGCGTTGCCAGTAAGTGTCCTTGTCCTCATGGGCGAGCGCATCGATGACAAAAGTGCCGACGAGGTCCTCGCGCAGCAAGAGGGGCACGCGCCCGGAGGGCAGCGTGCGCATCGTCTCACCGGCGGCCATGCCGTCGAGCGCATCGGCGAGCTCCTCGGTCAAGGCGGCCTTTACGTCCGACGGGGCTTGCAGCCGTTGGATCGCCATGCTGACGCCTGAGCCCAATCCCCAGCTCACCAGCACGCCGAGGCCGAGCGCCCCGCCCGGGCGCCATACGTCGGCATAGGGGTCCATAAACGTCACCGAGGGAAAGATGGCCACCAAGGAAGGAGGGCGTGCGGCTGCGGCAGCCCACTGGGTCCAACCGACGTACGAGCCGCCCCACATGCCGACCTTGCCGTTGGCCCAGGACTGGGCGGCGGCCCACTCGACCGAATCATAGCCGTCGTCGAATTCGTCGCGCAAGGGGTAATGTATTCCGTCGGAGGCCCAACGCCCACGGGTATCCTGGACGATGACGGCGTAGCCGCGCGCAGCCGAGAGAAGGCCAAAGTCGACGCTGGCCGTATCTTTGCCATAGGGGGTGCGTTGCAACAGAACAGGGAAACGTCCTTCGGCAGCGGGACGGTATACGTTGGCGCGCAGGATGGTGCCATCGCGCATGGGGATCTCGACGTCTCGCTCGACGATGATCTGCTGGGAATTCATAAATCTCCTTTGTCAGGGTATAAGGCTGAGCATGAACCAATCGATGCCAGATTGTGACGTGTTGGCATCTATTTGGCAAGTCGCCTATACTTGCGCCGATGATAGGTGGGCGTGTTTTTCCGCTTTCATCCGATTCATCTACCCAATGAGATAGGAAGGAGACCGGGATCATGTATGTCGGGTCGCAGATCGGATATTCGGACGAGAACTTGCAGTTCGTGCGCCAGATGGGCGTGACCCATGTGGACACATCGCCCTATCGCGGGCTGGGCCTTGAAGAGGATGGCTATTGGCACGCCGATAAGCTCAAGCAGGTGCGCGAACATGTGGAGGGCTTTGGCCTCAAGTTGGCGGCCATGCATTTGCCCCTTACTTCCGGGGGCATCGAACGGCAAATTT
>JACIWY010000760.1 GCA_014360745.1 Chloroflexota bacterium | reverse complement strand
CCTGCGGAAGGGAGGGCTCCTTATTAAAAGCGGGGCCCAAACACGCCTATGCGTTCCCCCGCTCAGGCGATCCCGACTAACTCGATATCAAAAATCAGCCGCTCACCCGCCAGCGGATGGTTGGCATCTAGAGTGATCGTTTCCTCATTCACCTCGGTCACGATGACGATCACCGGCTGCCGGTCCGGTTGCCGCATTTGCAACCGCTGGCCTACTTCGGGTTCAAGGCCCTCCGGTAGATTGACTCGATCCACCTCGAACACGAGCTCCTCGCGGTAGGGCCCATAAGCCTCGGAGGGCTCCAGCTCCACCGTCTTGGATTCGCCCAACTCCATACCAGTCACGGCGTCATCAAAGCCCTGGATGATTTCTCCGCTGCCCAACTCAAAGGTGAGTGGCTCACCCCCAAGCGATGAATCGAACACCGTACCATCAGAGAGCCACCCCGTGTAATGCACGCTCACCGTATCGCCCTTTTTCGCTGTTTGCACTGTTTTTCCCTTTCTTATTATCCTGCGCCCTTTTCATCTCTGAGACGCCACAACCATCTTGTTTCATATTGAATCCACATCTTGCCTGTGCGCGCTCTACCTCAGTCTACTCTCATCTTGTCCAGGGACCAAAACGGCAATCTGCTCCGCGGGCAATCAGGCAGAACAACCGCTTGCCGGCGTAGTCAGCTCATCGCGCCCATGGGCCAGGTGGAAGGCCAACACGCATTGCGGCGCCCCTTGGCAACGCAGCGCCTGAAGGGCGTAATGGATCTCCTGGCCCTCATCGCTGAATTCGCGCGCCCACACGGAAAACTCGACAGTACAGATTCGCTCGCCCACGCGCCCGGCGAGATGCTCGCGCCCCGAGCGCACCATAGCCGCATGCCAAGGGCATTCGCGAAGCAGGAATTGCAGCGCATGTTGGCCCATCGGAACGCTCTCGAAGCAAAAGCCCTCCCATTCGAGCTTGCGCGCCAAGCATTGACGCAACCCTTCTAGGCCACCCGGCGCGCCGATCAAACGCCGCAACTCGCGCGCTTGGATCTTGGGCATCACTTCCCAAACGCGCACGTCCACCTCCAGGGCCGCTTCAAAGCCCCACACTTCCTCGACCATGAGGAACCAAAGCCCGTCGACGGCGCTGTAGCTGCGCCGGAAAAAGGCCGCAGCCTCGGCATCCATCATAGAAT
>JACIWY010000076.1 GCA_014360745.1 Chloroflexota bacterium | reverse complement strand
GCGCAAGTGGACGACAGCCATATCGATGCCCATCTCCACGTGGCGACGTCGGCCCTGGACGAAGCCAAGGCGCTGGCGCGCAGCGGTGACTTGGAACGAGCCCGGGCGGCTTTTCGCCAAATGGTGCACAACGATCCCGAAAATGAGGACGCTTGGCTCTGGCTTGCTTACGTTGCCGCGTCCAAAGAGGATAGCTTGCGTTACTTGCAGGAAGCCCAGGCCTTTCTGCCCGGCAGCGAGCGGATCGCCGAGGGCCTTCGCTGGGCCGAGGCGCGGATTGGGCAAAGCGGCGCTCGGATCGAGGAGGCCCAGGCCCCAGCGAGGCCCTCTCAACGCAGCGCACGGAATCGCAACCGCCGGGCCCTCGGCAGGGCGAGCGCCCCGGGCGAGGTCACAGGGCGGGCGCGGGAGACCGTGTTGGGCGTCATGCGGACGGCATTGCGCGCCGCCTTCTCCCCCTCGTACACCAGCCAGGGCAGTCCCGCTCCAGAGCGCGACGTTGCAAATAATAAGGACATGACCGAGGATCAAGGCCCCGCCGAGGAATCGACGGCTCTTGCTGAGGATCATCTTTCCGCCGACGAGAAAGAAGGGCCTTCCGTCGCGCCCTCCGCTTCCCCGTCGCCTCGAAGCCGATCTCGACGTCGCCACCGCGCCGCACGGCCGACGCCTTCGCTCGATCTAGGGCCAATCGATAAGCCGGCGGGTGAATCGCGTGCGCTGCGCTTGCCTCGCCTGGATGGCGAACGTCTCCGTGCCACCGCTACCGCCGCAGGCTCGATGTTGGCCATTGTGGCCATCGTCGCTTTTGCCCTGTTGGGCATCGTTCATGCCCGCTCTTTGCCGCGCACCGCCAGGGCCGAGGAACTGCCCACCCGTATCCCCAACCCCACCTCGACGCCCACCATCGAGCAGCGTATCCAGCCTTTCTGGATTCAGGTGGATGTGGCCTGGACACGTCAAGATTGGGATGCGGCCATCGAAGCGCTAAATCGTATCCGCGACATCGACCCGGAGAACGAGGAGGCGCGCAAGCGCCTGGGCGAGGCGCATTATTATCACGGGTTGCGCTTGATCGATGAGAACAAGCTCGAAGAGGCGCGTCTCGAGCTGGATATGGCCATCCGCCTCAACGCATCCAGCAAAGAGCTGCAGCAGATTCGCCGCGACCTCAAGCTATACCTGCTCGGTTTGGAGGCTTACTGGGCCAAAGATTGGCCACGCGTCGTCGAATGTTTGCAAAAGGTTTACAACCGACGCCCCGATTTTCGCGATACCCGCGAGATGTTGGGCCAGGCGTACTATCAGGTGGGCATCGAACGGCAAGCCAACGAAGTGTGGGATGAAGCCCGCGATGCCTACCAGGCCGCGCTGGATTTGCTGCCGGACCTCGAGGATGCCGAGAAGCGGTTGGCCGAGGTGATGGACATCATCATCCCGCCCAATCGCATCGAGGTGGATCTCAGCGACAAATTGACCACCGTCTATGAGAACCATCAGCCGATCAAGGTCTTTCCGGTGTGCACCGGTCGCCCCAGTGCGCCGACCCTTCCCGGTCGCTATCTGATCCAGAGCAAGCTCCCCGAGGCGTACGCCTCCAAGTGGGATCTGCGCATGCCTTGGTGGTTGGGCATCTACTGGGCGGGGGGCTCGGAGAACGGTTTCCATGCTCTGCCCATTCTCAGCAACGGGCGTATTCTGTGGCGCAGTGCCTTGGGCACCGGCTGTTCTTACGGCTGCATCGTGCTCGACACCGAGGATGCGATTTGGTTGTATAAATGGGCCGAGATTGGCACCGTCGTATTGATCAATCCCTGATCGGAGAGCTATCTATCCTTTCGTTCTTTGAAAAGAGAAGGGCAAGTTTTACATTTGGGAGACAAATATCGTATGAACCCAACTTCTAGAGGCGCAAATGTTCCCACCGGTCCCAACGTCACCTGGCTCGATGAAGAGTTACGCAAAGATCGAGCCATCCTCAGCGAGCTACGCGACCTGGTCGATAAGCAACAAGTCACGCTCATCGACCAGGCCCAGCGCATTATGCAGCTCGAGGACACCGTCGCCAAGCTCCGCGCCCAACTGCTGCGTATCTCCGAGGTGGAACAGGCGCTCCAACACACCCGCGACGAGGTCGGCATCATGCTGGCTGAGATGCGCGAGGCACAACAAAAACGCGAGGTCGACTTTTTACGCAATCGCCAGGCCGAGCGCGAGGCCGACGTCCGCGCCATCTCGGAAATCCGTGCCCAATTGGAGCGCTTCGGCCCTTTGGAACAAGGGCTTGCCGTGCGCCAGGCCGAAGAGCAACGCCTCAATGAAGCGGTTCTGCGCCTTGGGCAGGAACTCGAAGTCCTCTCCGGGCGTGTCCGCGAGGAGGAGGACGTTCGCCGACAATTGCGAGATGGCATCCAGAAAAACGAGGTCGAAATCAAAAAGACGGTCGAAGCCACGGCCGAGCTGCGCCAGGACGTCCAGGCGTTGACAAATCGCCTCCTTTCCCTCGAAGATGGGTTGCCCCGTCTGGCCGCCCAGATCGCCGAGTTGCAAGGCGTCCGCCAGGAGCTCATCGAGCGCCAGGAAGAGATGTTGGAAAATCAGCGCCGCGCCGAGCGAGCCCGTGCCCAACAAATGACCGAGTGGGGCCGTCGCCTCGAAGGCTACGCCCACCAATTGGAAACCTGGGCCGATCAATTGCGCTACTTTGCCGATCAACATGAGAAGAACCGTCGCGTCCTGCGCGACACCCAAACGTTGGCCCAAGATCTCAGCCAGAAACAGGATCAGTTGCGCCAGTTGCAGCTCCTCGCCGAAGACCAGCTCCGCCGCGAGCTGCGCGAGTTTCAACGCGAGAACGAGCAGCGTTGGGCGGTGGAGCGGCAACGCCGCGATCAACAGGTGTCCAGCCAGAGCGAGCGCGAGGACGCTCAGGAAAATCGCCTACTGCACCTTGAGGAAAAACAGGAAACCCTGGTCGACATGTTGGAGGCCTTGCGTCAAAGGCTGGAGGCCGTCCATGCCGAAGCCCGGGCCGACGCCGACAAGATCGTTCGCGTGCAGCGCGAGACGTGGGACGCTTTGGCCGAGGCGTTTAATGGCATTATAAACCAGCTTCACGCGACCATCGATCAGGATAAAAAGGGGTAGCGCGGTGTTCGTCATCGGCACGGCGGGTCATGTCGACCACGGCAAATCCACCCTCGTCAAGGCGATCTCCGGCATCGACCCCGACCGCCTGCGCGAGGAAAAAGAGCGCGAGATGACCATCGACCTCGGCTTTGCCTGGCTGAGGTTGCCCAGCGGGCGCGAGGTCAGCATTGTGGATGTGCCGGGGCACGAGGACTTTATCAAGAATATGCTGGCCGGCATCGGCGGCATTGATTTGGCCGTGCTCGTGGTGGCCGCCGACGAATCGGTTATGCCGCAGACCCGCGAACATCTGGCCATCCTCGATCTGTTACAAATCCCTCGCGGTGTGGTGGCCTTGACCCGCATCGACCTGGTGGCCGACCCCGAATGGATCGAGCTGGTGCAAGAAGAGGTGCGCGAGGAGTTGGAGGGCACGGTGCTCGCCGATGCCCCCATCATCCCGGTGTCGGCGCTCACCGGCCAGGGGCTCCCCGACCTCTTGGCCACCCTCGATCGCCTGCTGGACGAGGCCGAACCCCGCCCCGATCTCGGCCGGCCGCGGCTGCCCATCGACCGTGTGTTCACCATCTCCGGCTTTGGCACCGTCGTCACCGGCACCCTGATCGACGGGCGCCTGCGCGTTGGCGATGCCGTGGAAATCGTGCCGGGCGGGCTTCAGGTGCGTATCCGTGGCTTGCAGACCCACAAGACCAAGGAACAAGAGGCCGAGCCTGGGTCTCGCGTTGCCGCCAACCTCAGCGGCGTCGATGTCGCCGACCTCTGGCGGGGCCAGGTCGTCACCAAGCCGGGCTGGCTGGAGCCCACTACCCTTCTGGACGCCCGATTGCGCGTGTTGGCCAATGCGCCCTGGCCCTTGAAGCATAACGCCCTGCTCGAATTCTATACCGGGGCCGCGCGGGTCATGGCTTATGTGCGTTTGCTGGATCATGAGCAACTTGAGCCCGGCCAGGAGGGATGGGTACAATATCGCCTTCAAGAGCCAGTGGCCGTCGTGCGCGGCGATCGTTACATTGTGCGTCTGCCTTCGCCCAGCGTGACCATCGGCGGTGGCCAGGTGGTGCAGACCAACCCGCGTCGCCGCTACAAACGCTTCCAACCTCAGGTGATCGAACGATTGCAGGCCCTGTCCGTCGGCGATCCGGAGGATATCTTGCTGCACATCCTCCATCGCGAACGCGCCCTGCCTGCGCGTGAGTTGCTGCGGCGCTCCAATTTACCAGAGGACGAAGCCCTTTCTGCGCTAAAGAGGTTGATTCGCGATGGGCGCATCGTCTTGCTTGGTGCTCCTCAACCCCCGCAAGATTGGGTGCCGCGCGAAGAGGGCCTGGTCTCCAAGGAGAGCTGGGACGAGTTGCTCGCCCAGATCGAAACCCTTATCGAACAATATCATGCTCGTTATCCCTTGCGGCCGGGCATGCCCCGCGAGGAGCTCAAGAGCCGCGTACAACTGGATGGCGCGCTTTTTAACCAGTTCATCGAACACGCCGTGCAGGTGGGCCGCCTGGAAGCCACGCCCGTAGCCGTGCGCCTGCCGGGACACCAAGTTCGCCTATCGCCCGAGCAACAAAAAGCGGTGGAGAGGATATTGCGCGCCTTCCAAACCAACCGTTATACCCCTCCTTCCGTCGCTCAGGTAGAAGAGGAGTTGGGTGCCGACTTGTTACAGTATCTGCTGGACGAAGGTCGGCTTATCAAGGCCAGCGACACCGTCCTTTTCGATGCCGAAACCTATGAGGAGATGAAACGCAAACTGATCGATTATTTGCGCGTGCACGAACGCATCACCGTGGCCGAGGTGCGAGACCTGTTCGACACCAGCCGTAAATACGCCCTGGCTTTTCTTGAGGACATGGATCGTCACCGCATCACCAAACGCCTGGGAGACATTCGTGTGCTCCGCTAGACGCCTTCTTTCCCTCTCGGTCGATGAGCAACTGGCCCGCAGGCTCGCCGCCCGAGCGGCCGCCCTTGGCGTCACCCTCGATGAAGTGATGCGCCGTGACCTGCTCCGTTGGCTGGGCGATTGGGGGTTGCGCTTTGTCACCCACATCGTGCGCCCTGGCGAGACCTTGTCGGGCCTGGCCATGCACTATTACGGCGATCCCTCGGCCGCGCAAGTCATTGCCGCCTTTAACGCCCTCGATGACCCCGATCTGATCCACGCCGACCAACTCCTGCGCATCCCCGAGGTAGGCACGTTGACCCCGCTGCCCGCCGGCGAATCCCCGTACCTTTTTGGCCTGCACGATCGCGGCGGCGAGCACCTCATGGGCTGGGCCGGGCGCAAAGGTTGGGTGGTCATCACCGAGGAGCTAGGCGCCGATGCCGACGATTGGAGCTCGTGTTCCTATGCGGACCTAGCTGCGGCGGGCTATGGCGTCATCGTGCGTCTTAACCATGGCTATGGCGAAAAGGGCACGCTGCCCCACTCTGAGCGTTATGCCGATTTTGCCCGGCGCTGCGGCAACTTTGTCGAGCGTTCCCAGGGCTGCCATATCTGGATCATCGCCAACGAACCCAATCTGGCGGTGGAACGTCCGGGCGGCCCTGTCCACGGCCAACCTATCACCCCGACGCTCTATGCGCAGGCCTTTCGCCTTTGCCGAGAGGAGATCCTGCGTCGGCCGGGCCATGCGTATGACCAGGTGCTCACCGCCGCCATAGGCCCCTGGAACGTGCAGACGGCCTACCCCGGTAACCCCAGCGGCGATTGGATCATCTATTTTCAAGATATGCTACGTGCTCTGAACGGCGAGCTTGATGGCATCGCCCTGCACACTTATGCCCGCAGCCCGGATCCGGCCGAGATCGTCAGTGAGCTGCGTATGGACCCGCCCTTTGAACATCGCCGCAAAATGTTTCGCACCTATATCGACTTTATGGAAGCCATCCCTGAGAAGTTGCGTCATCTGCCCGTTTACATCACCGAAACGGATCAAAATGTGCCCTGGTTGAATCAGAATAACGGCTGGGTGCAGCAGGCCTATGCTGAGATTGACCGTTGGAACGCCGACGTCGCGCATCAGGCCATCCGCGCGTTGGTGCTCTATCGTTGGGAGCGGCATGATATGTGGGCCATTCGCGATAAGGAGGGCGTCATCGCCGATTTCCGCGCTGCCCTAGCACACGAATACCGCTGGCATGAGCGGGTGGCCATCACGGGAGGGTAAAAGGCATGGATATTCTCAAAGCGTTCTGGCGCGGCTTTGCCGGGGATTCCCATTCTCGACGCATCCGCGATGAGGGGCGCGCCAAAGCGTCACGGCGAGCGGCAGATCCTGGTGAGCCGGTGATCAAGGAGCCGCCGATGGAGATCATCGGCGAATGCCTCTCGGCCGATGAGTTTGTGCGCTATGTCGAACGCCTGGATTTCCCCGATCCCCTTCCCACACGTATCTTTTTGCATCACACTTGGAAACCCACGCCCGAGACCTGGCAGGGCCTGTCCACCATTCTGGGTATGAAGGCCTACTACGAGCGCCAGCTCTGGCGCGACAGCCAGGGGCGCCTCCACGAAGGGTGGACGGCGGGTCCTCACCTCTTTGTCGCGCCGGACGGCATCTGGCTCTTTAGCGATCTGCGTTACGATGGGGTGGGCGTGTACGGCCACAATTACCGTTCGCGCCATTTGGAAATGGTCGGAGATTATGACCTCGTTCGCCCCTCAGGCTCCATTCTGGAGAATTCAATCGTCGCGCTGGGCATTTTGCACGAACGGTTGGGCCTGGACATTCGCCGCCTCAATTTTCATCGCGATTTTTCCAACAAGTCGTGCCCGGGCTGGGCCGTGACCAAGGAATGGATTATCCCCTTGGTCGAGGAATGGATAGCCGCCTATCGCCAGGGCCAGCACCAGGACCAGACCCTCCTGCGCCAGTCTTTACAGCGCATGATCGGCGATCTGCTCTTGCCCACGAACCCCCAGGCGGCTTTGGCCAAGGCGGGAGTAGGGCGGGGGCTGTTGGGCGCCATCAGCCATGAGGTGCCCATGGAGATCGACGATCGCGGCTACATCGTCCAGTTCTTCGCTGAGGCGTTGCTGGTTCCCGTCCATCAATGGGACAAGGTCCAATCTCTCAAAGAGTTCGAACAGCGTCCGGCCCGAGCGGTCAGTCGATCCGGCCTGGATCTGTCCGCTCCACCGGTTGACCCCTATCCGTTTGAGGGGGATGTGCGTTAGCGTGTTATCGGAACGCAAGCTCCGCCTGAGTCGTCGTCGTTTCCTTGGCGCGGCGTTGGCCGGCGCAATGACATGGGCTCTCCCTGCAGGGTGTCGCCTGCCGCAGCCAGCCTTGTTAAGGGGCACGACGACGGCCACTAATCGCCGACCCAATATCCTGCTCATCATGAGCGACGAGCACGACCCGGCCGTGAGCGGCTGCTACGGCGACCCGGTGGCGCGCACGCCCCACTTGGACGCCTTGGCCCGCGAAGGGGTATTGTTCGATGCTTTTTACACCACATCGCCGCTGTGCGTGCCCGCCCGCCTGAGCTTTCTGAGCGGGAAGTATCCCAGCCACATGGGGGTGTGGAACAACGATTGTTGGCTCCCCTCCGATGACATGCCTACCATCCCACATCTGTTGAACGCCGCAGGATACGAATCCTATCTCTCGGGCAAGATGCACCTCGACATCACCCGACGTTATGGCCTGACCGAGCTATTCCCCAGCGATTGGAATCGTTGGGCCAAGAAGGGTCGGGGGCGTCGGCGGCTTCCCGACGATCAGCACGTCAACAAGAACAACTGGCTCAAGCGTGCAGCCGATTTCAAAGTGGACGAAACCTCGCCGGTCCTAGAGCATGACCGCCAGGTGACGGAAGCTTGTTGTCAATTTCTGCGCAACCGACGGCCCGACGAGGCGCCTTTTTTCTTGATCGCCGGTTACCTGGCGCCCCATTTTCCACTTACCATCCCTGCCGCGCAGGACAATTACCGCGATCGCCTGCCGATGCCGACCGTTCCGGAGGGCTATCTGGAGACCTTGCCCCTGAACTATCAGCATGTGCGCAGGGCCTCTGGGGTGGTCGATGCCGAGGAGGCAACGGTGAAAAGGGGGCGCGAGCTCTACTGGGGGCTCGTCGAATGGGTGGATGGCGCCATTGGGCAGGTGCTAAGCGCCCTGGCCGATTCACCGGTCGCCGACAATACGATCGTCATTTACACGGCGGATCACGGCGAGAACAAGGGCGACCACGGCATGTGGTGGAAGAATTGCATGTTCGATAGCGCGGCCCGCATCCCGCTCATCGTTCGCTGGCCTGAACGTTGGCCCGGAGGGCAACGCCGCTCAGGTCCCTGCTCGCTCGTCGATCTCAGCCGCACCATCCTGGAGATCGCGGGGCTGCAAGCGCCGGCGGACTGGGCGGGCAGATCCCTCCTCGGTTGGCTCGACGATCCGCAGCTGCACTGGGACGGCCTGGCGGTGAGCGAGTATTATGGATATAACATCGCCTCGGGGTTCGCCATGGTTCGCCAAGGCAATTTCAAGTATGTCTTTCATGCGCGCATGAACCGCGAGTACGGCCCGGAGCGAGAGCTGTACGATCTGGAAGCGGATCCTCAAGAGCTGCACAACCTGGCCTCACAACCTGCCCAGCAGGACCGCCTGAAGGCGATGCATGCGCTGCTACTGCGCGAATTGGGAGAAAGCCCGAACGTCACGGAACAACGCTGTCGCCGAAGCCTGGCCAAGGGGTACAAGCGGGCGTCGGATCGGCTTCCCACGCCGGAAGAGGATGACACGGGGGCGCCGAATGAAACGCCTTAAGTTTGAGGCCGGGGGGCCTCGCCCATGCGCATAGCCAGGGCCATATAGCCCACAGTGGCTTCCATCAACTGCTCTACGCCAAGTCGCTCGTCCAGAACATGGGCCATTCCTTCATCCCCAGGGCCGAACCCCAGGCAAGGGATGCCCTCGGCGGCCAGAATACCCCCATCGGTGCAAAACGTCCACACATCGATGGGCACCGGGCGCATGAACGCCTCTTCCAGCGTCTCATGGGCGGTCTTTAGTAAAGGATCGTCCAGCGGGCGGCAGAACCCCTGTAGATGGTGCAGGATCTCGACCTCCATGCCGGTGTAGCTTTTAGCCGGCCGGCGGCGGATCTCGACATCGGCCGTGATGCCTTCCTCCAACGTGGTCGCCAAAAGCGCTTCGATCTTGGCCCGCGCCGTTTCGGCGGTGTCGGCGGGGGCGGCGCGCCAGTCCAAATGTACGGTGAGCCTGGCCGGGATCACATTGCTGGAGGTCTGATCGACATAACTGAGAGTCGGTACGACGGAGCTGGCGGGCAAGGTATCGCCTGCGACCATGGGCGCCTCGCGCAACGCCAAGAGAAAGCGGGCCATGGAATAGTGCGGGTTGCGCCCCCAGGCCGGGTTGCTGGCGTGGGCCGAGCGGCCATGAAAGGTGATCACAAATTCGTAGCGTCCACGATGGCCGCGGCGCAACGTATTGGCCGAAGGTTCGCCGATGATGACCAGGCCGATGGGCGGCTCAAAGGTGCGCATCAGGTACCGCGTCCCATAGCCGCCAGTCTCCTCGCCCACCACGGCGGCCACGAATACATCGCCAGGCGGGCGTAACCCCGCGCGCTGCAAAAGGCCCAGCGCCGACACTTGGGCAACCAGGCTGCCCTTGGTGTCGCTGGCGCCTCGCCCCCAGAGATAGCCCCCTTCAAGGGCGCCCGAAAAAGGAGGATGTCGCCAGCGCGACGCATCGCCGGGATCGACCACGTCCATATGCGCATGAAGCATCGTCGTCGGGGCCTCGCCTCCGCGCAACCGCCCGAACACATTGCCTACCCCATCGCGCCAGGCCTCGCAACCGTAGCGACCCAACTCCTCCAGGACGAGATCGGCGAGTTCGCGTTCATCGCCCGAGAGGCTGCGCGCTTGCAAGGCCCGCCGGGCGAATGCGAGGATATCCGGCTGTGCGTCTCGAACCATTCCGCTTAGATCGTGCATCCTCCCCCCGATCCATGGAACTTCTTAGCCGCCGGCCGACGATTTGGGCGTTGCCATCGGCGGGTAGCAATTTGCCTCGCAGCGCAACGCCTCGACGTTGATCTCGAGCACCTGATACCCGTAGGTGTTGATGACGATGGTCTCGTTATACTGCGTCTGGCGCATCGCATCGAGACGATACAGATGGGTGTGCCCGTGAATCAAATAGCGCGGGCGCCAGCGGTCCATAAATTCCAAATAGGCTTTGAAGCCATGATGAGGGAGATCATCTGCGTCGTGGATGCCCCAGGGGGGCGCATGAGTGATCAAAATGTCGATGGCGCGCCCGCAAAAGAGCTGATTCCAAAGCAGTTGGGGCGTCATAGAACGGGCGATCCACTTCATCTGTATTTGACTGTATTGATGCGCGCCCATGTTATAGCGCACCGAACCCTCCAGCCCGCCGATGAGCAACCCTTTGTAATTGACCACTCGGCGATGGATATTTACACAGCCTCCGGGTGTTCTATGCTCTCGGTATCCATCTGCGTTCATGACCACATCTTGGGCGTGATTTCCATAGACGAAATACATGGGTTTGCCCAACATGGTAACGATGTACTCCATATAGGCAAAGGGTAAATCACCGCAACCCAAGATCAGGTCTATATCGGCAAAGCGTTCGCAAATATTAGGGCTTTGCACCAAATGATCGACCACATCGCTGATAGTCAGAATCTTCATCGATTTGCTTCCACAAACATCGGGGATCTGAGTTCATTATACGGCCATCCAATATATAAACCAAGCCAGCCCAATCAAGAATGAAGGGGCGGGGCTCCTGGTTCGTGTTTTGCAAAAGCATTTCCACCTTGTCTAACGTCTCACCTCGCCCATCCAACTCATACCGGCGTCAACAGGCCATTCAACCACCAAATCAGCGGCGTAAAAAGGTCGGTGAGCAGCAAAAAGCCCATGACGATGAGCAATACGCCGCTGATGGCCTTGATTGCCCCCATATAAGCCCCTATTCGTCGCAACCAATGCAGGGCCACATCGATCCCCAGAGCCACCAAGAGGAAGGGCAACCCCAATCCTGCGGTGTACACTGCAAGGAGCAGCCCCCCGCGAACGGCGGTCTGGCTGTCTGCAGCCAGAATCAAGATGGCGGTCAATACCGGTCCGACACAAGGCGTCCAGCCGGCGGCAAAGATGATACCGATGAGGAAAGAAGAGCCCAGACTT
>JACIWY010000759.1 GCA_014360745.1 Chloroflexota bacterium | reverse complement strand
AAGGCGGAAAATCTCGGTGGCGTTGGTGGACAGGGGCGAATCCACAAACACCGGCCAGAAGGGGATCTGGTCGGCGAGGCGCAGGCGGTGCAAATCGTAGACGATCTCTTGCGTGCGCCCCACGGAAAAGGCGGGGATGATCACCTTCCCCCCGCGAGCAAAGGTCTCGGTGACCACCCTCTTTAATTTACCCTTGGCGTCTTCCGGCGTGCCATGAGAGCGATTCCCGTAAGTGCTCTCGCTGATCAGGTAATCGACCTCCGGCACGGGTTGAGGGTCGCATAGGATCGGCAGGTTAGGGCGGCCCAGGTCACCGGTAAATAACACCCTATAAGGAGCGCTGCCCTCCTCTTCCACATCCAACGCCACCAGGGCCGAGCCGAGGATATGCCCGGCATCGTAGAAGGTCAGCCGCACCCCGTGGGCGACCCAGATCGGCCGCTCATAGTCGAGCCCGACAAAGTAGCGCAGCGCGCGGGTAGCATCCTCGACGGTGTAGATCGGCTCCAGCGGCGGCAGGTCTTGGCGCCGCCGTTTCTTGTTCAGATAGGCGACATCGGCCTCCATGATGTGCGCCGAATCGGACAGCATGATACTGCACAGATCGCGGGTGGCGAAAGTGGCATACACATTGCCGCGAAACCCCGACTTGACCAGGTTGGGGATGTTACCGCTATGATCGATGTGCGCATGAGAGAGCACCAGGGCATCGATGCGACCGGCATCGAAGGGCAAGTTGCGATTGCGCTCAAAAGCCTCCTGCCGGTGTCCTTGAAAGAGGCCACACTCTAGCAAGATGCGGCTCCCATTCACCGTCAACAGGTGCATCGAGCCGGTCACGTTGCGCACAGCGCCTAGAAATTGTATTCTCAACGCCTGGCCTTCCAAGATTCTAGATGATCGAACCCGTCCCATTGTGGATAATGCGTTACCCTTGTCAAACGTTGGGGGAATACCGATGAGCAGTGTTTGAGCGGGGTGATGTCGTACACAGCGCCCCCGAATTGACAGAACTATGATCTTGGCGCAGACTAAATATAAAAGGCTTATTCTGTAGTCGATTATCTTGCGGCATTGTTGGCAGGGTATAATGAAAACGAGAACATTACCATATCCGATCCCCTACCAAGGAAGCAAGCGAAATCTGGCGGTCAAGATTCTCCGATACCTTTATACTTGTCGCCAG
>JACIWY010000758.1 GCA_014360745.1 Chloroflexota bacterium | reverse complement strand
GGAAAAATCGTTGTCGATGACGAGGACATCGGCCGACGCCAGACGCGATACCACCGATACAAACACCGGCACCCGCACCTGACGTTCGCTCGAAGAGAAGACGATCGTCGTTGCCAGGGGCCCTGGTGGCGTCCCGCTGGCTACTACAATGTCCACCTCCAGGTTGCGCTGGCTGCCGGGCTGCATCGTGATCTGCGTGCGCATCTCAAAGCTCAACCCCAACACGGGGGTTGTCAATAGGTTATAGGTGATCGCCCTGCCTGATACACGCGGGTCTTTTAGCGCGATGGTGACCCGATAACGCTGACCGGGTCGGGCGTCGGCAATGTCTATACGATTGGGGTTGGCGAGCAACACCGGCGCGTCGGCCAGATCGACACGCAGACGCCCAGCCCCATAGCTCAGCGCATCGAGCTCTGTCGATGGATCGACGCGCACCGCCTCCGCCGAGGCGAGCAGCGCCGTCTTGATATCCTCATGGCTCCAGGTGGAATGGCGCTGCAGAAGCAAGGCCACAGCACCGGCGACGTGAGCGGCCGCCTGGCTCGTGCCGCTGTACTGTTCATAACCTCCTGACGGCACTGCGCCGAGCACCGCCACTCCCGGGGCAACGAGATCCGGCTTGCCGAAGCGCATAAAAGCCGGACCACGCCCACTTTGAGGCCATACCACGTTTGGCTCATCCGGAATGATCCGCCCTGTAGGGTCGATCCGCAGGGTGGCCGTAGGATGTTCGCTCAGCCATTGAAGGGCCGCTTGGCCAAAAGTGCGCGATACCAGCACGGCCGGGATGGTGATCTCTCCTGGGTCGCAAAAATCGCCCCCGCAGGCCATCTGGGTCACCGCTTGCTCGTCTGTCTCATTATAGATCACGGCGGCCAAAGCGCCGGCTTGTTGGGCATAGTATACCTTATCGGCAAAGTTGCACTGCCCACGCTGAATGAGAGCTGCTTGCCCTTCCAGGCTTTTGGAGGGTAAGGGGGCACACGCGTAAGGGGTGCTGCCTGCGCCTGCTGTGGCTACATCCTTATACGGCAAAGGGCCAATCGGTGCCGTGATCTCGGCACCAAAAAACGCGCGCCCAAAAGGCGCGCCCATCAACGCCGGATCGTCGGCTTGCGGAACGTCTATGACATCAGGGGCAAGGATTTGGCTGTTAGAAACAGCCCCCACTGTGATGACGCGCT
>JACIWY010000757.1 GCA_014360745.1 Chloroflexota bacterium | reverse complement strand
GGCCGCTCTCAAAGCGGCTCTCTCGGCGTGTGGACACCTCCAAAAGTGTCACACCGCCGAGCCCCATAACGGTACAGAGGTTCCGCTGAGGATCGAGATACAAAGCGGTCAGCTCGTCGACGCCTACCACGATCGTCTCCTGGGGCAACAGATCGAGCAATTGGGCAAAACGAGGCTTGCCCATGAAGCAGCGGCTGGTGTCATGGCCCTCGCCGCCCTCGTTATTGTTCCAATGGGGAACAAAGACCGCGGAT
Source organism: Chloroflexota bacterium (assembly GCA_014360745.1). Classification (GTDB taxonomy): domain Bacteria; phylum Chloroflexota; class Anaerolineae; order UBA1429; family UBA1429; genus JACIWY01. The sequence goes on along the minus strand of JACIWY010000757.1, from coordinate 938 downwards.
AGGCCATAATCAGCGCAAAAGTCGAGCCCCGGCTTCCAGTGTACCTCCTCGCCGACCTTGTAGATCTCATACACCGGCAGCGCATAGGCGCTCATCGCGATCGTGGCGGCGCTGGCGGCCACGACCGTGGCGCCTAGACGGTGCCGCGCCCGAACGATCTCCCAAGCCAAGCTTCCCGCAAGCTGCCGCACGGCGTACGTGGGGCTGCCCGGCCCGAAAAAGATCATGTTGCTCGTGTACATTGGCTCGAGGATCTCGGGGTTATCGGGGCTAAAAAAGCCTCCCTTCTTGCGCGCCGGGATAATGTGGATCTCGGGGTGATAGTTCTGCAGATGCACGCGCAAATACTCGCCGATTTCCTCGGCCACGTTGGCCGAATTGAGCTGAAAACCGGCAGGTGTTTCTAGGATGCTGACGCGCACAGGCTGCCCCAATTCCTGCATGACCCGCGCATAGACCGGTTGGGCATGAGACGAAGTCTCCCCCGAGCCGAACAAGACCACCTGGCCCAGCCTCGTTTCCATAGATAATCCCTCGAAAATAGCAGGCTATGAGGTGACGGACACTTGGCCCGTCTGCAGGCTATGCCCGCCACCAGCAGCACAGCATGATCCGACATGGCAGGGATGAGCACTAGGCGCGCAGTCCCGATAGCGCGATCCCCTCTACAAAGGCCTTTTGGGCCAATAAAAAGACCACGATAACCGGAAGTACGGTCGTCAAAGAGGCGGCCATTAAATAGGCCCAATGCACCGTGTAGGTGGAGCGAAAAAAATGCAAACCCAGCGTTACGGTGTACAGAGCCTGGTTGTGTAGATAGATCAGAGGCGCCAAAAAATCGTTCCAAGTCGCCTGAAAGGTCAAGAGAGCGGTAGTAGCCAGAGCTGGTTGCAACAAGGGCAACAAAACATGGCCGAGAATTTGTGGCACATTAGCCC
>JACIWY010000756.1 GCA_014360745.1 Chloroflexota bacterium | reverse complement strand
TGACCCTCAGAGATAGTGGATAGGGCAAGGTGGGCTCGCTGGGCTATGGGCGGCGAGCCCACCTTGTTCTCTGGGGCTTGTTTTGGGCGAGAGGGACCTGGACACTTATTGTCTAATCCAAGGCCGTCAGCTCGCGCTTGACCTGCTCCACCCCCTCGGCATCGCCCAGCTCTTGATACAGCGCCAGGCCCTTGGCCAGATAATCTTTGGCTTCTCTCACATCCCCTTGGCGCCGCGCTATCTTGCTCAACTCACCCAATAAGTGGGCCGCCGTGCTCCGCTGACCATGAGCGAAGGCCAAAGCTAGGTTTTCCTCCCAGTAGCTCCTGGCGCGCTCATAGTCGCCCGCCGTTGCCGCATAGCGGGCTAACGCCGAAAGGGTTCCGCCGATTCGCCAGGGATCGTTTAATCCACGATGGATGCCCAGGCCGGCCTCTCCCAAGTTTAAAGCCGCTGAATATTCTTGCCGCTCAAAGGCGATGTAGGCCAGACCCCAGAGACAAAGCGCCTGGCCCCAGCGGTTTTCCAACATTTCGAACATCTTCTGGCTATTTCGGTAGACCGCCTCGGCCTGGGCGTAATCCCGTTCGCCAAAACTGGCTGCGTCGGCCCATACCAATTGGGCCATGGCTTGGCCCCAGAGGTGCCGATGGGCTTGAAAGATGGCCACTGCCTCGCTTGCCAGCGCCAAAGCCTCATTTGTGGACAAACCGGGGCCGCTGCTGTCAAGTAATAAAGTGAACCCTTTCTCTAGAGTGTTAGGCAACGTCTGGGCTAAAACGATACTTTCTTTCAGCGCCTCTTGGGTGCCCGGGGTTCTGATCCGTCCTCCAAAAAAGTGCCATGCGGCCAAAGCCAAGGCCAGCACGCTGCGCGGCGCAATCCACGCCGGTTGTCTGTCTTTCATCTCTCGGGCTGCCGCGATAATCGGCCGCAGTGTCTCAAAAGTCTCTCCCGGAAAGCCGTGCATCTCCAGATACAGCAGCCAATAAGCCAGTACTTGCTGCATGCGATCCCAATCGCCCTGATCAAGCGTCTGACGCAGGGCCAGCCGCAGATTGCCGGCCTCGGCATCTAGCTGTTTGCGGGCCTCCTGTTGACCGGGGCCCATCAAGCGTTGCCCCTCTGCCTCTAGCAGATCAAGATTATCCGTCCTGTGCCGCTCGCCGATTTCTGTCCGCACCGCTGGCATCTGC
>JACIWY010000755.1 GCA_014360745.1 Chloroflexota bacterium | reverse complement strand
CATCCCGGCCTGCCATCGCCCCGTCGCCGGTTTGCTCAATAGCGGCAAGGTGCTCATCACCCACCGTTATATGCAGGGGGGAAGGGGATGGGTGGGCTGGTGGACTCAAAACGTGTTTGCGGCTTGGACCGATGTAGCCTCCTGCCTGGCGCGAGCGCGCCATGAAGCGCGGACGCGCATCCTCCCCTTGGATTACGACCGGAGCCCCGCTTCCGATACCGGTTATTCCGGCTGGGTGCAATTTCCCGATGGCGAGATCTATGTGGTGAATTATCTGTTGGATGACGCGCCCAAGGCGCAAATTCGCGGCTATAGCCTGCACGAAAGCGATATCGTGCTGGGCAGCATGGCCGATGGCGAGGAGTGAGGCGGCGATGGAAGTGGAAGTTGGCCAAATCCGCCCCTGTGGCGAGGACGACCTGGCGGAGATGCTCGAGATCATCAACTCCGCCGCAGAAGCCTATCGTGGAGTTATCCCGCCCGATCGCTGGCATGAGCCCTATATGCCCATGAGCGAGCTATGCGCCGAGATCGCCGACGGGGTGATCTTTTACGGCTATGCGTGCCAAGGGCGCTTATTGGGGATCATGGGCCTGCAAGACCGTGGCGATGTGTTTCTGATCCGCCATGCTTACGTGCGCCCGGAGGCCCAACGACAAGGGATCGGCGGGCGCTTGTTGGCCCATCTACGAAACCTCGTTCGCTTGCAAGCCTCGGCCGATCGGCAGATTCTGATCGGCACATGGGCGGCTGCCACCTGGGCCATTCGTTTCTACGAGAAGCATGGTTTTCGCCAGGTATCGCCCGAGGAAAAGAATCGCCTATTGCGCACCTATTGGCGTATCCCGGCGCGCCAGGTCGAGACATCGGTGGTGCTGGCCGATAGAGCCTAATGCCAGAGCAGACCGCAGATCGAGACCACCGAAGTGCCGGCGTGATCGGCCGGGGCCAGCTCGTAGGCCACCGCTTCCCCTGAGACCTCGCCCAGGATGCGTAGGGCCAAGTAAATGGGCGGCAGGCCGCAGACGTTGTAGCGATCGCCCACCTGGGTGATCTCGCTTAAAAAGCCCGCCGCATCACCGGCGCACATGCGCTCGATAAGGCGCCCATCGGCCGCGCGCACAAGGGCGCGGCCGACCAGGTCAAGCGGCTGGCCGCCGAAAGCAGGGCCCACATGGGATAAATCGGCGGCGGCCACCACCA
>JACIWY010000754.1 GCA_014360745.1 Chloroflexota bacterium | reverse complement strand
CGTTGGCCGCGTCAAAGATCTGTCCATCGCCGGGAACATTTACGAGGAGCTGCGCGAGATAGCGGCCATTAGCCGGGAGAGTTATTGGGTCTATGGGCAGATCAAGATGCCCTACCTGCTGTTGCCCAGGGTGAACGTCACCGCCAAGAACGGCAAGTCGCCATAGGTTCCAGGGGCACGCCAGGGTGTCGCTACGAACGGTTATTTCCCACACAGAATAAGCGTCGGCTGATGGGCAGCCGACGCCCAGACACAAGAGGGATACGCTAGTCTTCAGAAGGGGGTGTGTGGCGCGGTTTGTTTGCCTTGAGGGCGTCGAGCAAACAGACGGCCAGCAAACCCAGGGCAAAGCCGAGGAGCATCAACAGCATATCGCGGCTCGATGTGGCTACAAAGCCGGACAAGACGACAATCGCCAACGAGGCAACGAGCGATACCCCCAACGTTTTACGGATGTCCACCATGTGCGCAAAACTCCTCGCTCCGATCCGGCTATATTTGCCTCTCCATTGTAGCAGAGCCAGGTAACAAAACGGTCACAACGCGGTTTCAGCGTGGTTTCACTTTTGTGACTTGCAACCCAAGGTCACCTGCTTTGACCCGCCCTCTGGCGCATGATATACTCGCCTCACACTGCCCAGGAAGGACGATCACCTTGCCCCGCGAATTGGGAAAGCACACGCCCTATTTTGAGCTGGTCGACGCGCAGAGCATGCCGGGGTGCCCTATCTGCCGGTTAGTGTACAAACAGACCGATCGCTACCTCGATAGCATCCTCTACGAAGCCGTGCTCGACCCCGATGTTCGCACCAAGCTCAAGCGTTCTCATGGCTTTTGTCGCGAACACACCGACATGTTGCGCCGCAAGCCCGGCCGGGCGTTGGGCATTGCGCTGATCTATCGCGACATCATTCGCACGCTGGCCAGCGCCGCCGACGGGGCGCGTTACCATCGCTCAAGTGGAGCATCGCCGTTAAGTCGTTGGCTACCCGGTAGGCGCGAGGAGTTGCCCGTCGTGCATAAGCTGATCCCCACCGAACGTTGCCCCGCCTGTGAGATCGGCGAGCAGGCGGAGAAAAGGACGGTGCAACTCCTGGTGGCCCACCTGGGCGATGAAAAATTGCACGCCGCCTATGCAGAGGGCGAGGGGCTTTGCCTGAGGCACCTCATCATGACCATCGGCGAAGTGCGCGATCAGGAGAC
>JACIWY010000753.1 GCA_014360745.1 Chloroflexota bacterium | reverse complement strand
GCGTCCTCTGTCTGTAAAACGCGAACGTTGTGGGAACTCATGGTTCACCGCCCATCTCGCGAATTTTTTGTTCCGCCTGTCGGCGCCAGGTTTCATCGGTAGCGCGCTGCAAATACTGCTTGAGCGCGGCGATCGCCTGTTCTTTCTTGCCCTGCAATTGATACACGCTGCCCAATCCCAGGTAGGGCTCCGCAAGTTGTGGATTCAGCACGGTGGCGCGTTGAAAATGCTCGATCGCCTCATCAAATCTGTTCATCGCCGCCAGCACGCCTCCGAGGTTATAGTGCACCTCGGCGTCGTCCGGATGGTTGCGTAACACCGTCTCGAATGCCTCGCGGGCGCGGTCGTACTTGCCCTGCTGATATAGCACTACCCCAAGGTTGGAACGCGCATCGCTATGTTCTGTATCCAGCTCTAGCGCGCGCAAATATTCCTGCTCAGCCTGCGCAAATTGATTTTGCCGCGCATAAGCGTTGCCCAGCAAGAAATGGGCCTCGGCCACCCGGTCGTCCTGGCGCAATGCCTGCTCCAACTTGGACACCGCTTCCGTATATCGTTCAGCCTCTAGATCTGCCCTGGCCTGTTCGATCAGCGCTTGGGCATCCCCCGCGACCGACGTCCCGCTCGCTTCCTGAGGGCCACAACCTGTCAAGGCCACCATCAAGAGCACGATCGCCAAGCCCAAGGCGACGATCCCGGCCCTTCGGATTCCGTTCATCTTGCCTCCCGACCTGCAGAAACGGATAGAAACTCAACTGGCTACATCTAATAACACGACCGTCGTTTGTTCGGGCAATTGTGTCTTGGTCATACGCAATACATCCACCGTTTGGGGTTGTTCAATGGCCATCTCGCGCAGAAACCGACTGGCCGTCTCACCTTCAGTATGAAGACCGAGCACTTTGTAGTGCATAGGAATGACGATGCGTGGTTCAAGCAAGGCCACGACCTCTGCCGCACGCGCCCCTGTAAGCACCGTGCGCCCCCCCACCGGCACTAACAGAACATCGATATCGGCCAATTCGCCAAGCTCCTCGATTTGTTCCTGCGTCGGGATGTGACCCAAAGCGCCCAAGTGGCACAAGATCAGGTCGTCAAACTCGACGACGTATACAGTATTAACACCACGTTCTTGCCCTTGTTTATCGTCGTGATATGTGCGCACGCCGGTAATAAAGATACCGGCGACTTCGTACTCCCCCGGGCCGTAAATGACG
>JACIWY010000752.1 GCA_014360745.1 Chloroflexota bacterium | reverse complement strand
GAGGGCCCCCTTGACGACGACGGCGTTCATCATGGCGTGCAGAACCGGCTTGGTGCGAAGCCACGCGCACGCCGGACACACGATGCCGCTAGGTAAGGCCAGATCACGGGTATCCCCGAAGAACTGCCCGGTTTTGACGGGCAGATACGCCTCGCCTTGCTCGATCGATGCACCACAGTGACTGCACGCGCCCGCCTGTGCCGATTCCCACAAGGGCGCACCGCGGGTGATGGGGCGCAGGTTGATGCCCAGCAATTCGACGATGAAATGAGAAACCGTTTTATTCATGGATTTCCCCCGACGCGACGAGCGGCAATGGATAGATTCCGCCGTAGCCCCGGGCGCGCAGATAGCCCACGGCCCAACGGCCCTCGAGGATGAGGGGCAAGGCGAACTCGAGACCGGAGACGGAAGCAAAAGCAGCCGAAGTTTTCTTGGGGTCTAGCGGCACGGGAGAAGACTCGAGGTAGCGCACGATGCGAATATCCTCGATGTTGAATGCTGGCAAGGGCACCCCCAGGGTCGAAGCCTGCTGGCGCAAGCCGTTTCGAATGAGCCGGGCAAGATAAGTCTCCTCGCCCATCTCACGCATGAGCTTTAGTTGCCAAGGCTTTTTCTGGATGACCAAGCGATCGATGCGATAGCGCGTCGGTCGCAGGGATTCTTCGGCGTAGAGAGAAAAGCGGCGCACGTGCACGCGCACCGGACTTTGGGTGTGGCGAGCCCATCGCTGAGCGAGCGCCTCGATGAGCGGCTCGATGACCGAGGCGGTCTTTCCGTAGGCCACGATGGCAAAGCCGCCTGGCCGATGCACGAACTGCACCAAAGGAAACCCCTTGGCCGGCCCCTGAGCGTCGTAGTGCATGAGTAGCTGCACCTGCTCGGGGGGCAGGTCGTTTCCAAGCCGTGCGCTTGCCTCGCGCGCCTCATCGGCAAAGCGCGGGGCTGCCTGTGGCCGATCAAAGTGGAACCGGAACTCTGCGTGCATGCTGTTTCTTCCTTAACCGAGACATAAACAAACGATACCACAAAATCTTTCTTATGTCCATAACTCGGTTAAAAACATGATATACTGCGCCTCGTCGAACTTCACGAGGCTCTTGCACCATGTTCATCGTCAAACTGGGCGCGCCCAAATCGTTTCTTGCGGAACAAACGGGGAAAAAATCGGCTGCGATCCTGTCGGCGTTACGCACGGCGTTCGAGCAAAACCTTGCCCCTGA
>JACIWY010000751.1 GCA_014360745.1 Chloroflexota bacterium | reverse complement strand
GAATACGTCTGTGACGTATTCAGTAGGTCGGGGTCGGTACCCGGGGGATTGTCTGTGTGTTCAACCAGAGCTGCACCTCTTGGGCAAAGCCGTGCAGCGTGTCCGCCTGGATGCGCGCCAACGCCTCCGATTCTTCGGGCGTCAGCTCGAAATCGCGCAGTACCTCCACCGTGTTCTTGAGCAGATTTTGACGGAACCTCGCATCCACAATGGCGGTGCCGATGATCATCTGTACCATTTCATGTGCCATAAATTTACTCCCGTTCAGAGTGTCATCCCGGCGAGAGGCCGAACTGCTACCGGATGGTCGCGGCACCTCCGTCTTTTGAGGTCATTTCCTCTTTGGAAGACGACTGCACCATCACCCTTTGTAACAGCACAAAGAGGCCGATGGCCAGCACCAGGTCGCCGAGACTAAAAACCGATCCCAAGGGCGGAGGGATGGCGAAAACATCGCTGAGCGGCCACAAGCGCGTCATCTCCCTGGGGAGGAGAATATCCTTGGTGGCACGCAAGCGCGCCCCCGCCTCTTGGCCCAATGCCAGCCCGCTCAGGCCCGCTTTTGCCAAGGCTTCAGGGGCCACCGGCATAAAACCGCCATTGGCCACCATCACCGTCAGGTTCAGCAAAAGCCCAAGGCCGATCAGGCACATCCCTGGAAGCCGACGGTTGGCCAGGATGACGACGATCAGCACCCCATAGGATGTTAATAAAAACAAACTTCGCGGCGCCAAGAGCCCTTGGCCACGCGGCAGAGGCGCATAGATCACCAAGGCCTGGGCCGCGAATGCCAACAGAGCCAACCACCCCAGACGTAGCGAAATGTTCGCCAGGTTGAGCAGCTTCCCGCCGCGAACCAGGGCGACGAGCAGCGAAACCACCAGCGCGACCAGCAGGATCATTGCGGGTTATACACCCCAAGGGCCCATCGCGCCGGGGGCGTTGATCTCAAAGCTCAGCCGCTGCCCCCCGTGCCGCTGTACGCAGCGGGCGCGCCGCTGGCTAGGATCAACGCCGCCAAAGACAGAATGACGTACACGATGGCAAAGTAGACCTTTTTCATCCATGACCTCCCTTGCGCCGGATGATCGGCCGCTGCATATCTTGCGGATTTTGCCCCATCATACAGGAGAGCACTCACGAAATACTCACGGCGCACTCCCAAGGGCGGCCTTTTGTTGCGTCCAGGCACCGGATGATAAAAAACGCACCCCTTGCGGGGTG
>JACIWY010000750.1 GCA_014360745.1 Chloroflexota bacterium | reverse complement strand
TGGGTACGTCCTGATCTCTGGATTGCTGAAGCAGGGCTTCAGCAATCCAGGGTCGTGGTTTCTTACCGCGCCCAACCCAGAGGAGGGCCTGCCGTGTTTATCGAAACGTATTGCGCTGCGTTTGAGCACATGATCGCGCGGCTTATTATGCGTTTTCAAGAGACACCCGATCTGTATTTACGGCAAGAAGATCTCCTCTCGGCTGCCTTTGCCATGCTTCAGGAAGAGCCGATGCTCGCCCGGCCCTATCGCACGCGCGACGGGCGGCTCACCAGCCTCATCCATCGGGACTATCCCGCCTTCTTTGCCTTTCCAAACGGGCTATCGATGGCCGAGGACGTTCTCTTTCACCCACTCGCCCTTCTCGATCCGCGCTTTGTACGCGGACATCCCTTCGAAGTGGTGGCAAACGTCGGCGGGGCAGGGGCGCGTGCGCTGCGCGAACTGACCTCTGGATTGCTGAAGCAGGGCTTCAGCAATTCAAACAGGCCGGTGGCGCTGATAGCGACGGCGCGCTTGTTGCTGTTGGCGGAGCTTGGCCCTGCCCAGATGGAAGCCTTGCGCGAGGCCTTTTTTGCCCTCTTGTGCGCCGAGCCCGATGCCCAACGGCTCTACCTGATCGTCTTGTTGCGACACTGGGATCTGGAACAACAGATCGCCAGGGCCCTGGATGTGTTGGGGCGATGGGCCGAGAATCATCCTCAGGTCTCGGCGGTAGTAGCCCAATCGTATCGAGACGATATCGGTAGCGTATTTGGAGGGCGATACTTGAATTTGTGGAGCCAGATGGCTCCCTTGCCGCCATTGAATGTGGTTCCACAAATCGTTTCCTCTTGTCGGCCCTAAAGAGAGTGCGATACCGAAGCGGGGCTTCAGCAATCCGGGTTTTGCAGATGGCGGTCTTCTTCCTCGATCAGGCGGTACGCTGCATCTAGGATGGCCTCTGCCTCGCGGCCGGACACACTCCCTTGTTGCTTGCTCAGACGCAAGCGCGCCTCTATAAGGCGCGCCAGCCGGGAGGACGAATCGTTCCAAGCACGCAGAAACTGGGCCGGCGAGATCGACTCGGGGGCTGTTGTGGGGAGCTTGTTTCTTAGGCCGTCTACCCAGGCCAGGAATATCTGCCGGGCTCTGCGTAGATCGTCGATTTCGTTGTTAATGAGCTGTAAGCTTTGCCGAGGATCAAGGCCTTCCTTTTCCAGGTCGGCGATGTCGGGCCGCGAAGTGA
>JACIWY010000075.1 GCA_014360745.1 Chloroflexota bacterium | reverse complement strand
CATTGGCTGTACCCTCATACGGCGCGAGGGACAGCGCTTCTTCTCCTCCTTGGTAGACGAGCCCTATCCAACGCTTGGGCGGCGTTGGATAGGGCTCGTCGGTTTTGGCGCCCGAGATTCTTGTGGTCGCAGTATGTGCTATAATGATAGCAGGAGTGTGCACGTTGAGAACGAAGGCCGGCAGACCGGCAATGGGGGCAGGCAACGTGGAAAGACCGTTGCGCATTCTGTTAGCAGACGATCATGTCCTGGTGCGCGAGGGCACGCGCCAGATCTTGGAGCGGGAGCCGGACATGGAGGTCGTCGCCGAGGCCAACGATGGCCGAGAGACGGTGATGCTCGTAGAGCGAGAGCGGCCCGACGTCGCTATTGTGGACATTAGCATGCCGGTGATGAACGGCATCGAGGCCACCAAGGAGATCAAGCGCATCTCGCCCAAGACGGCCGTGTTGGTGTTAACGGCCTATGACGACGATCAATATGTCTTTGCCATCCTGGAGGCTGGCGCGGCCGGCTATCTGCTCAAGAACGCCCGCGGGAGCGTGCTGATCGACGCCGTCAGGCGGGTACATGAAGGCGAGTCGGTGTTGCACCCCGCCATCGCCAGCAAGTTGGTGCGGCGTGTCCGCCAGGAAGAGGCGAGTTCGAGCGATGTCGGTGGCACCGAGGCCCTCACCGAGCGCGAGATGGATGTACTCCGTTTAGCTGCCAAAGGGCTGAGCAACCGCGAGATCGCCGACGAGCTGGTAGTCAGCCCGCGCACAGTGCAATCTCATATGGCCAACATTTTCAACAAGCTCCAGGTGGGCTCGCGCACCGAGGCGGTCATGGTGGGGTTGCGCAAAGGCTGGATAGAACTCGAAGAGACAGCCTAGCCCTCAGCTCTCCCAGACGATTCGTCCGCCGACGAGGGTCAAGCGCACCTTGATGTCCGGCCAAGCCTCGGCGGGCCCTGCGTAGAGGTCGCGCGACAGGACGACCAAATCGGCCAGTTTGCCAGGCGCTAGGCTGCCTCGAGAAGCAAGCTGGCCACAGGCCCGGGCCGAGCCCCGCGTATAGGCCTCAAGGGCTTGATCCAAGGTCAGCGCTTCCTCGGGATACCAACCGCCGGGCGGTGTGCCATCGGCGCGGCGGCGGGTGACGGCGGCATAGAGCCCGGCCAGAGGATCGAGCGTCTCGACGGGGCAATCGCTGCCAAAGGCCAATATGGCCCCCCTTTCCAGCAAGCTGCGCCAAGCATATCCCCAGCGCGCCCGCTTTCCCCAATGCAAATCAGCCATGGCCATGTCTTGTGTAGCATGGATGGGTTGCATCGAGGCCACCACGCCGAGTTGGCCCAACCGGGGGATATCCTCAGGAGTCAGAAGTTGGGCATGTTCGATGCGTGGGCGCAAGCCGTGGGGCAACGCGGCCAGCAGCCCTTTTTCATAGGCACGAGCATAGAGATCGAGCACCCGCCGGTTGGCGGCGTCGCCGATGGCGTGGATGGCGGGAGCCAGCCCGGCGCGCAGGCTGGCCACGATCGCCTCCCACAGCTCGGCGGAGGAGGTGGCGGCCACGCCGCGACGGTCGGGCCAATCCTCGTAAGGGGCCAGCATTTCGGCGGTGCCCGAGCCCAACGCCCCATCGGCGAACATCTTGATGTGGCCCAAACGTAGCATCTCGTCGCCAAAGCCGCTGCGCAAGCCCAACGCGCGGGCTTGGTCGAGATACTCCATAGGAATCATGTGCCACACCCGCGCCGTCAGCGCGTCGGCCTCTTGCAGGCGGCGCAAAGCGGCCAAGGCAGCAGGCCCTTCGCAATTGTGCAGTGCGGTGATGCCGTGCCGTGCGGCGTCGGCCAGCGCAGCGCGGGCGGCCGCTTCCATAGCTTCGGCGTCGGGCTCCGGGACATGTCGCCAGATCAACGCCTGGGCTTTTTCGGTCAATATGCCGTTGGGTTCCCCGGAGGCGTCGCGCAAAATTTCGCCGCCTGGCGGGTCGGGCGTGTGGCGCGAAATGCCGGCCAGGCGCAAAACCGCCGAGTTGACCCACAGCGCATGTCCATCCTTAGACACCAGGGCCACCGGGCGCTCTCCGACGACACGATCGAGATCATAGCGCGTGGGCTGCACAGGTTTGGGCCAGGAGTTATGGTTCCAGCCGCGGCCGCGTAGCCAAGCGCCCGCAGGCCGTTTGGCCGCTTGGCGCTCCAGGCGGGCCAGAGCTTCCTCCAACGATCGCGCCTCGCCAAGATCGACCTGCGTCAATGCCAGGCCATGACTGCAAAGATGCAAATGCGCATCTTCAAAACCCGGTAGGAGGCTACATCCCCCCAGGTCAAGGAGACGCACGCCCGGCCCGGCCAGGGAAAGCACCTCCTCGTTTTTCCCCACGGCCAAGATGCGTTTGCCGGCCACCGCCACGGCCTGGGCCGTCGGGCAGGCGGGATCCATGGTACGGACGGAGCCGTTGTAGAGGATCAGGTCGGCACCCATAGTAGCAGACCGGCTAGAAGGGAATTTCCTCTTCGGTCGTGACGTCAGAGGGGCCTTCTTCGTCATATTCTGCGGGAGCGCCCGCTTCGGCTTCGCGCCCGCCGAGGAATTGAATCGTGCGAGCGGTTACGTCAAGGCTGGCGCGCCATTCGCCGTCGCGCCCTTGGTAGGGGCGGGGTTCGTTCAACTCGCCTTCCACCAACACCATTCGCCCTTTGGCAAGGTATTGATTGCAGATCTCGGCCAGGCGACGCCAGGCGGTCACGCGAAACCAGACGGTCCGCTGTTGTTGCTGGCCCGATGCGTCGGTCCAACGGCGATCCGTGGCTACGCTGAAAGAGGTCACCGGCGTCCCGTCGGGGGTATAGCGCATTTCGGGATCGCGGCCAAGCCGACCGACGAGAATGAGTTTCTGATACATGGGCTCCTCCTGATATAAGGCGGGTTCTCGACGTGCCCAGATTATAACATGGGTGGGGATGATCCGGCAATGGCCACTGTGGCGCTTGCAATGCCCTTTGAAAAAAAGTATGATGGCTCAAATCGGATAGAGTGCTATCAAGGCGGGTTGGTGGATTCTTTATGTCGCGGCGCCGTATAAAACCTTGTAGCGTATGAGAGGGCGCGGCGACCATTGCAAAAGATGTTCTCGTCGTTTATAATGCGCGCAATAGTTGCTGTCCCTGATATCTTGTCGCCGTATAAGCCCTGACGGAGATCGGAGTGAGAAATGATCAGGCGTATACTCCCCCTACTGGTTCTGGTTCTGTTGGGTGCATTGTTCCTCAGCAGCGCGCTGACCGGTTGCGACATCGTGCTCAGCATCCGCGTCACCGCGACGCCGGGCGCGGGCGCGCCGGTGATCGTGCTAGGGGTGGGCCAGACCCCCTCGTCGACCGCGGTCCCTCCTAGCCCTACCGCCGTGCCGCCCAGTCCCACTCAGGTGCCTCCGAGCCCGACGGCAGTGCCTCCCAGCCCGACGCCCTCGTCGACGGGCGAGCCGGCCGTGGCTGCGTCGCCGACCAAACTGACGGCGGGCACCGAAGGCCCAGCGGCTCCAAAGCTGCTCGATCCGCCCGATGAATATGTGGCCTCGGCGGTCGATCTCAAGTGGGAATGGGCTGGCGAGCTGGGCAAAGGCGATTGGTTCGAGCTTTATATCTGGCCCGACAAGCCCGATGCCGAGCCCCAGGTTTATGGCTGGTATAAAGAGCCTCCCGTGCGGGTGACGGCGGCCAATCTGTTGCCCGGTCGCTATCGCTGGAAGGTGATCGTGGTCAAGGGGCGCGGAGAGGAGCGCACCGACGAGCTGACACCGCCCAGCGAGGAGTGGCGTTTCACCATCGTGCGCCCCTCGGTGATCGGCGATATCTCGGTGCCCTCGCCGGTGATGCCCACCAGGATGTTCACGCCCGTGCCCACGGCGACGCGCACGCCGCGCCCGTTTGTGCCTTCGGCGACGCCGAGGAATACGGCGACCAACACACCCACCAGCCCGACGGCTACCCCCAGCCCCTTGCCGCCGACGGCCACGGCTACCTCAGAGGCGCCCTATCCGGAGCCGACGGCGACGCTTCCGCCGGCCACGGCCACGTCAACCCCGGTGATTACCAATACGCCTGCTCCCAAGATAACCGACACGCCGGTTCCGCCTACCGCGGTGCCGACGGGGACGACGGAGCCCTATCCTGTGGGGCCGACAGAAGCGCCGACCACCCAGCCGACGCCAGTGCCGACCACACAGCCGACGTCGGCTTATCCATAAATCGGCGCTCTTTGGCCATCCAGAGGCCCGATGGTAGAATCTACAGCGACTTGGCTGTGGAAACCATCGGGCGTTCTTTTTAGTTTTCTGTTTCTCGGCCCATGATCAGCCTGGACCATCTTCTGGCGGCGACGGGCGGCGGCCTTGTGGGCACGCGCGGCGCCGACGAGTTTATCGATTTCGGCTACGACTCGCGCATCGTCGAGCCAGGGCAATTGTTCGTGGCCGTCGTCACCGAGACGGGGGACGGCCACGATTTTATCCACGAGGCGTGCCTGGCCGGGGCCACCGGCGTCCTCTGCCAACGCCCTCCGCAGCATGTTCCGCCCGGGGTGAGCTGTATCCTTGTGGATAATACCCAACAGGCCCTGTTGGACTATGCGCGCTATATCTTGCGCCAGCAGGCGGTCGAGGTGGTGGGGATTACCGGCAGCGTGGGCAAGACGGCCACCAAAGAGGCTGTGGCGGCCGTGCTCGGCACCTCGTGGCCGGTGTTTAAAAGCTTTGGCAACTATAGCGGGCGCTTTGGGTTGCCCATCGCGCTGGGCAAGCTCCTGCCGGAGCAGCATCTCGCCGTGCTGGAGATGGCCTGCGATAGCCTTGATGAGGTGCGACATCTGGCCGAGATCACCAGGCCACGGGTGGGGGTGATTACCACGATCGCCGAAAGCCATCTGGCCTCCTTTGGCTCGCTGGAGCAGATCGCCCGCGAAAAGGGGCGCTTGATCGAGGCCTTGCCGGCCGAGGGCACGGCGATTTTGAACGCCGACGATCCACGGGTGGCTGCCCTGGCCGGGCGAACCCAGGCCAAGGTGTTGACCTATGGCCTGCATGAGGAGGCCGACTTGATAGGCGACGAGATTCGAGTGACACTCTCCGGCACCGAGCTGACGGTGTGGTGGCAAGGGGAGCGTCATCGCTTGCGCATCTCGTATCTGGGCGCCCATCACGCCTATGTAGCGCTGGCTGCCGCCGCGGTGGGCATCGTGTATGGGCTGCCTTGGAGCGCGATCGGCGGGGCATTGGAGCGCCTTGAGCCGTTGCCGGGCAGGATGCGGCTCTTGACGGGGCGCAACGGCTCTCTGTTGCTCGACGACAGCTACAATGCCATCCCCACCTCGGCGTTGGCCGCGTTGGACACGTTGCGTGATTTGCCCGCAGGGCGCCGTTTTGTCGTGCTGGGAGAGATGAGCCAGCTTGGAGATTTGGCCGAGGAAGGCCATCGCCGCGTGGGGCGGCGGATCGCCCAGGTGGCCGATCGCTTGATCGCCAAGGGCGAGATGGCCGAATGGGCGGCGGCGGCGGCGCGCGAGGCGGGCATGGCGCCCGAACATATCTTGGTGGCCTACACCGATGAGGATATCATCCGTGAATTGAGCGATCGGCTTGGCCCGGGAGACCTGGTGTTGCTCAAGGGCAGCGCCGAGGCGCGGCTGGAGGAGGTGGCCCGCCGGCTGATGGCCGATCCCGAACGAGCTCGCGAGCTATTGCCGCGCCAGCATCGCGGTTGGCGCCAGGTCCGTCTGCAACGTCCGGGGCGCCCCACCTGGCTGGAGGTCGATCTGGATGCCATCGCCTATAACGTCCGGCGCTTGGTCGAGATCGTGGGCCCCGATGTGGATGTCTTGGCCGTGCTCAAGGCCGATGGCTATGGGCATGGTGCGCTCAAGGTCGCCAGGACCGCTTTGAATAACGGCGCCAAATGGTTGGGCGTGGCCTGCTTGGGCGAAGCCATCGCCCTGCGCTCGGCAGGGATCGAAGCGCCGATTTTGATCCTGGGCTATACCCCACCCTGGCAGAGCAGGGATGCGGTGAGGCATGGCGTGGTGTGTACCCTTTTCTCGCAAGAAGTGGCCATGGCCCTCTCACAGGCGGCGCTGGATTTGGGGAGCACGGCGCGCGTGCATATCAAAGTGGATACCGGCATGGGCCGGTTGGGGCTCTTGCCCGAGGAGGTTTTGCCCTTTGTGCAAACCATCGCCGGGCTGCCGGGGCTGGAGATAGACGGCATTTTCACCCATTTCGCCGATGCCGATGCCCCGGAACTCGATTACACGCGCTGGCAATTGGCCCGCTTTCGCCAGGTGCTGGAGGCCCTGGACGAGGCCGGGCTCAAGCCTCCTTGTGTCCATGCGGCCAATAGCGCGGCGCTGCTTCGCCTTCCGGAGAGCCGTTTTGACATGGTGCGCCCGGGGATCGCGCTCTATGGCCTGAACCCTTCGCCGCATGCGCCATTGCCGGGCGACTTTCGCAGGGCGCTGAGCTTCAAATGTCAGGTGGCCCAAGTTAAAGAGCTCCCCGCCGGCAGTTTTATCAGTTATGGGCGCACCTATCGCACCGAGCGCCCTTCGCGCATCGCCGTGATCCCCGTGGGCTATGCCGACGGCTTTCGCCGCGCGCCCCAGCATTGGGGCGAGGTGTTGGTGCGGGGTCGTCGGGCACCCATCGTCGGACGGGTCTGTATGGATCAAACGATGCTGGATGTGACCGATATCCCCCATGTGCGCCAGGGCGATGAAGTGGTCTTGATCGGCTCGCAGGGGGAGGAGACGATCACCGTGGATGAAGTGGCGCGTAGATTGGGCACCATCAACTATGAGGTGATCTCCGAGATCTTGGCCCGCGTGCCCAGGATGGTCTGATCGGTTGCGCCATGTTGCGGCTTGGGCCGCGTGCATAGGACGAGAAGCATGCAGAGCCATCAGCCCCAAGAGGAACGCCCGCCCACCGACCTGCGACGGTATCGCGCTCAGACGGAGAAACGGCTGTTGGTCGGCGGCATGCTCATCATGTTCCTGATCGGGGGCGGGCTCTTGTTATGGCTTTTCGACCTGCGAGCCTTGTTGGGAGCCTGGCTGTGCCTTGCCGGAGGGGTGGGGTTGATCGCTTTGCTGTTGGGCATCCTAAAACTGATGGAATGGTGGAGCGCCTCGGGTCGGGAGGACGAATGACCCTTCCTACGGGCCTTTGAGCCGATGGTGAGAGAAAAATATGAATCCGGATCCTGTCATCCTTCGACATGTCGCGGTCCATTTCGATCTCATGGCGCTGCGCGAGCGGCTGCGCGTCCGCGAGGGCCGAGATGCCGAGGAGTTGGAAGCCTTGGTGCGCGAGGCCACGGCGATAGCCCGCCCCAAGGCGATGTATCGCTTGGTTTTTATCGACGAAAGGGGCGAGGATTATATCGTCGTAGATGGCGTGCGCCTGACCAGCCGCGTCTTGAGCGTGAACGTGGGCGAGGCGCAGCGGGTCTTTGCTCACATGGCCACCTGCGGCACAGAGTTGGACGCCTGGGCCCATGGGTTGACGGACATGATCCATCAGTTCTGGGCAGAGGCGATCAAAGAGGCCGCGCTGCGCAGCGCCGCCCGCGCCGCCTCGGCGGATCTGGAGGCTCGTTATCGGCCCGGCAAGTTGGCCACGATGGCTCCCGGCTCTCTCATGGATTGGCCAATCACCCAACAACGCCCGCTTTTCCAAATCTTGGGCGACCCTGAAGCGGCGATCGGCGTGCGCCTGACGCCGAGTTGTCTGATGGTGCCCAACAAGTCGATTTCGGGCCTTCGTTTCCCCACCGAGACGAGCTTTGAGAGCTGCCAGCTATGTCCGCGGGCCATTTGTGAGAATCGGCGCGCCCCCTATGACGCAGAACTTTACGAACGGCGCTACAAGGCCGAGTAGCCGCGTTTCCTAGGTGCCTGGCACTTGGCCATTTGCAACGCCGCTGCCGAGCACCTAACGCCTTGCAGATGTTGCTAAATCGGGCGAAGCCAAAAGGGGTTGCGTGCTCTAGGCGCAACGAGGTTGGATGGCCTCGCTTCTTCAGGCTTGGGAAGCGCCCAGAGGATAGTTTCTATCATCCCTTGCCGATTGCTGAGGGTTGGTACAATTTCAATTGCTAACAAGCCTCCCAAATGCCGGACAGACCCCCCGCGGGAATTGACGGATATGTCGGGAGGCTTTATAGTCGAAGGCAATTGTGCCTGTGCTGGCGGAGGAAACATGAAGATTGAAACGACCCGTCTCAAACGCTGTGATTTGATCAAATTGGAGGGCCGCTTTGACTCTTCTACCGCTCCGGCGTTAGAAGAGGCATTGCGTCGATCGATGGACGAAGGAGTCTATCGTATTGTGTTGGATATGGGCGGCGCCGAGTTCTTTGGCAGTGCGGCCATCCGTACGTTCATCATGGCTTACAAGGAATGCCGTCGTTGGAACCGAGGCGACGTGCGCCTGGCCAATGTGCCCGAACGCATTCGTCATGTGCTGGATTTGGCCGGCATTTTGCCCATGGTGCAGACCTACGAGGATGCGGTGTTGGCCGTTGGCAGTTTTTGAATCTCGTTCGGTGCCAATTTTGAGCAAATAGTTCTTATGTAGCACGATTTTTGTGAATAGATAGAACGTGGGCGGTGTATTGTTGGCAAGAGAATATGAGCTCTGTGTGAGTAGCAAACTGGCGAACTTGGCCAGGATATCCGCATTCGTTTCGGAGCAGGCGCGCCTGGTCGGCATGACAGAGGATCAAATCTTTGAGGTGCAAATGGCGGTGGACGAAGCCTGCACCAACGCCATGGAACACGCTTACGGCGGGCGCGAAGATGGTGAGGTGCGGGTTTGCTGCTATACGGAGGGCGATGATTTTGTCGTGCGGGTGACCGATTTCGGCGAGCCTTTCGATCCCGACGCGGTGCCCCAGCCACGCCTTGATGTGCCTTTGGAACAACGCGAGGTCGGCGGGCTGGGCCTCTTTTTCATGCGCAAGCTCATGGATCGGGTAGACATTGCCACGACAAAAGGGCAAGGCAACCAAGTGGTGATGTATAAACGTCACAGGAAGCCCTCGTGATCTTGATCGCGCATCTTCGACAGGCGCTATCCTCCCTCTGGGCTGCCCAGTCTCTCTGCCTCGTGTTGTTCATCCTCCTCGCTTTTGGGCTCATGGGCATATCGCTAGCCGCCTGGCGGGCGCATCGTCGTGCCAAAAGGCAACTCGAAGCCGTTCGCGCCCTTCAACGCGTCTTCACCATGGCGCCCTTGAACTTGGAAGAGATGTGCCGCCTGATCTACGATCATTGCCTCCACCTTGTGAATGCGCCGGTGCTCATCTTGCAAACCCGCGATCGTGCCGGAACATTGACCACGCCGCTGGTCGTGGAGCACGATAGAGAGGTCGAGGGTCTTTCTCTGCCCGATCATGTCTGGAACTACCTGGAGGCCGGCCACCACTCCCTTTTGATCCGCGATTGGCGACGCGGGGCTCCTCTGCGGCCGCTGCCCGTGGGGTCGGAGCCGCGCAGCGGTCTGTACGTGTCGGTGGTGGCCGAGGAGCGCTTCTATGGGCTCATTGCTCTGCAAAGCCCCCGCCCTAGAGCCTTTACCGCAGCCGACGGGCGCTCGCTGGGCTTGTTGGCCTCTCAATTGGCCATGGGCCTGCACACCGCCCAACTCTATGAACAGCAACGCGAGCGAAACGTGCAATTGTTGACCATCGCCGAGGTGAGCCGCAAGGTGGCGGCCATCTTGGATGTGCAGACCCTTTTTGCCGACACGGTGCAATTCGTCCAGGAGGCGCTGGGATATTATCACGTCTGCATTCTGACCCTCGACGAGGCAGGGAAGCGGGTTCTGTTACAGGCTAGCTCCAGCCCGCGCATTCAGGCGCGAGGATTGGAGCTTCCGCTTGGATACGGCCTCATCGGCCATGCGGCCCAATCGGGCGAACCGGTGCTGGCCAACGACGTAACGCAAGATGAACGCTATGTGATAGACGCTGGCCTGGATAAAACCCGCGCCGAGCTGGCCATCCCCTTGAAGGTCGAGGATCGCATCCTTGGCGTGCTCGATCTTCAGAGCGACCGGGTCGATGCCTTTGACGCCGACGATGTGGCGGTGTTGCAGGTGTTGGCCGATCAGATCGCCGTGGCCTTGGAGGACAGCCGCATTTACGCGATGCAACAGGAACAAGCCTGGATCTCGACCGCGCTGTTGCAGGTGGCCGAGGCCTTGGGTCAACAGGCGACGCTGGACGAGATCCTGGCCACCGTGACCCGTCTGGCGACGCTGCTTACCGGCGTGGATCGGGCGTTGCTCCTCCTCTGGTCGCCCGATGGCCAGACGTTCTCCATCGGCGATGGCGCGGGTTTCCCCTCGGCCGAGCTCGACGCCCTGCGCGGGCTGGCCTTCGAGGGCGATCGTGTCCCGCTGTTGGCCCAAATGCGCCTTGGGCGGATGACCTATCGGGGGCGAGCTGAGGATCTGTGGGGCCATCTTGCGTCGCTCGTGAACCGGCCCTTGCCCTTGGGCGAGTTGTTAGCCCTGCCGCTGTGGGCCGGCGGGCAGTTCATCGGCGCTCTGGTGGTTGAGGATGAGGGGCAAGAGATTCGCGGCGCGCGAGAGGCGATCCTCAATGGCGTGGCCAACGATGCGGCGATGGCCCTAATGAACGCTCGTCTCGGCGCCGCCCAACGTGAAGAGGCTTGGGTGTCTACGGCATTGCTGCAAGTGGCCAATGTGGTGGTACGGGCGACGACGAATCTGGAGGAGACGCTGGCGACCGTGGCTCGCTTGACCCCGATGCTGGTGGGCATCGATTGGTGCGCCATTCTGTTGTGGGATGAGGAGCGGCGGGCCTTTTATTGCGCGGCCGCCGAAGGCCAGACGCCGAATCGTGCGGACATGTTACAAGGCCGCTATCTTTGGCCGGAGGACAGCCCTCTGCTGGCCGATATGAGGAACGAGCCGGGGCCAGTGGTAGGATTCTGCACCCTGGAGAGCGCCTCGCTGCGCGATGCCATGGCGCCGTATGAGGCGCAGGCGCCGGTGACCGCCTTCCCGTTGCGGGTGCATGAGCGATTATTGGGCGCGCTTCTGGCCGGCCATGACCGCGACTGTGCCGAGATCCCCGCACGGCGGATGAGCATTCTGGCGGGAATCGCCAATCAGACGACGCTGGCCATCGAGACGGCGCAACTCTATCGTCAATCGCTGCGCCAGGAGCGCCTGCGGCGCGAGATGGAGCTGGCGCGTAGCATCCAACAAAGCTTTTTGCCCGCGCGTTGCCCCGAGATTCCGGGCTGGGATATAGAGAGTGAATGGCGTGCGGCCGGCGAGGTGGGGGGCGACTTTTACGATTTGGTGCC
>JACIWY010000749.1 GCA_014360745.1 Chloroflexota bacterium | reverse complement strand
CACTACCGGGTATTCCCTTCTCGTTGGCCTCGTCGCTCCAGCGAAAGGCAAACAACAATTCCGCCGAGCGCCGATGACCGCACATCACCGCGCCTTGTGGCAACAAGTACGGCACCCGCTCGCGCAGGTCCTCGCGCACAAACAGCGCGCCCAGCCACGACCGCGTGAGCAGAAAAGAGACGACCTCCTCCAGGCGCTCTCGGGCCACATCGTTAAAATAGAGGCTATTAGATGCCCTTACAAGCATGGCTCCCTCCGGCAACAAACCTTCGGCGCGCAATTCGTCCAAAGGGTCGGCCGACAAACGCTGCACCGTACTAAAGCCATGATCCGAGAGCAAAAAGCAGGTCAGGGGACCATAGGAAGCCGCCTCTTCGACCAACTCGCGCAGGTGGTCGTCGAGCTGGCGCAACACCATCAAGGCCTCCCCAGAACCTAACCCCTCATAATGTTGAGTGTGATCCGGCTCCGTCAACCAGATCGTAGCCAGGTCGGGGCGCCGCTCCGGCAACAACACCTCATACAAAGCGCGGAGGACATAGGCCGTTCGCTCCGCCGAAGTCGATCCGGGCGGCAGAGGTCCACCATAGCGCTGATCTATGTCGCGGGCTATCTCCTCCGGCCAGCTCACCGCCCAGTTGACGATCGGCCCCGTGATCGTCGGGTTTGTCAGATAGGTCGTACCAGGTGACCCAGACCCCACCGAGACCATACTCCTGCCCGCATCACGGAGCATTTCGCCCAGCGTCGGTGTCTCTAGCAGGCGGCCTCCCTCGCTCTCGGCCATCGCCTGCAACAAACGCCAATCCGCACAGGAGACGGGCTTGGCGGCGTCTAGCGCCGGCACAAAAAGTTCGTTATCCACCAGCCCATGTCTGCGCGGATAGCAACCTGTCGTCAACGATGCGGAATTGATACGCGTGGCTGTGGGGAACACACAATGGCTTGCCCGGCAAAAGACGCCCCTGGCGGCCATTTCCCACAAGAAAGGCGTACTCTCCTTTTGAATCGTGTCGGGCCTCAGCCCATCCCAAACGACCAGCAAGATCATGAACGGCCTCCTGGACAGACGGGGATGAATATCGTTGGGCAGTATAGCGGAGGGCGCATAAGGGTACAACCCAGCGCGAGGCTCCACCTCGTTTTCCAATGTTGCCTGACAAGAGAGAAGCTGCTAAAGTATATATAGCATATAACTTCCTCGGCCTCTTTTCTGTAAGAACGGCCTT
>JACIWY010000748.1 GCA_014360745.1 Chloroflexota bacterium | reverse complement strand
GTGAGGTGGGCCATGGCCGAGCCCGCAGCGCCCACCCCAGGGAAGATGACGCCCTGGGCGGCGCGAAGCGTACCCGGATCGGCGGTGACGGTGCAGGGGATGCCGAGATGATCCAAGGCGCGGCGTACACTGGTGAGGTTGCCGGCCTGGTAGTCGAGGATGGCGAGCATGGCTCCTCCTTGAAGCGCGGGTAGGAAGACAACGTTCCGGAGAAAAGCAACGCATAGTCCAGGAGGCGTGCAAATCCAAGTCCTTCCGCACGCCTTCCCCCGGGAGGCGCTTGACAAGGTGCCCGGGGTGCAGAAATCCGCATATGACGCCTGATGCGCATGCACCCAATCGGAAGACGAGGAGAAACCAATGGGACAGTGTTGTGGAGGCAGCTGCGCCGTCGACGCCCTGCACCAGCGGCAACGAGGGACGTTGCTCATGGTGCTCGCCATCAATGCATTGATGTTTTTGGTGATCTTGGTCGCAGCCCTGTATGGGAAATCCACCGCGCTCCTTGCCGACAGCCTGGACAATCTCGGCGATGCAGTGACCTACGCCCTCAGCCTGTACGCGGTTTCCCGCGGCAATACCACCAAGGCCAAGGTCGCCTTCTTCAAGGGGATGCTCATTTTCGGCGCCGCGTGCGCGGTGCTCGCCCAGGTGCTGTACAAACTTTTTGTCCCTACGGTCCCCATCTTCGAGGTCATGGGCGCATTCAGCGTCATCGGACTGCTGGCCAATGCGGTGTGTCTGTACCTTTTGTGGCGGCACCGCCATGAAGACATCAACATGAGCTCGGTATGGGAGTGCTCGCGCAACGATATCGTCTCCAACGTTTCGGTCTTCATCGCGGCAGGAGGGGTGTGGCTCACTGGATCCAAGTGGCCTGATATCCTTGTGGCTTCCGGGCTTGTGTGGTTCCTTTTGCGTTCGGCGCTGCGTGTGATCGTCGGGGCGTGGGCGGCCTTGCGTTCCGAAAGTGCGTAGGTCCCCAAACCAGGGCGCGGGCGGTCCTGCTCGGCGCTCGCCGAGCGCCGCCCATGGGGACGACATTACGGCACGGGGGCGCTTTGGGGGACGTTTGCGAATGCTTCCATGATGTCGTGGAGGGAGGGTGCATGCCGACGAAGTATTCCCGTTGGGGACTGATGTTTTGGGTGGCCATGCCCTTTGTGGCCGGCTGGATTGGCTCGCGCTTTGTCCCTGGTCCGTGGTACGCTGAACTTATCAAACCCAGTTGGAC
>JACIWY010000747.1 GCA_014360745.1 Chloroflexota bacterium | reverse complement strand
TTGACTTCCTGCACCCCAGCGGCAGCCTGGCCCACGTTGTCGGCGATGTCCCGGGTGGTGACGCTCTGCTCTTCCACCGCCGCGGCAATGGTGCCGACGATGTTGTCCACATCGTGGATGACCTGGGTCACGGCCTGAATGTCATGGACCGTCAGTCCGGTGGCGTTTTGGATGCCATCGATGCGCTGGCGGATCTCTTCGGTGGCCTTGGCGGTCTGCTGAGCAAGTTCTTTGATTTCATTGGCCACCACCGCAAAGCCCCGGCCTGCCTCGCCCGCCCGAGCCGCCTCGATGGTGGCGTTGAGGGCAAGGAGGTTGGTCTGGGACGAGATGGCCATGATGGCCTCCGTGACCTTGCCGATCTCCTCGGCAGCCGCGCCCAAGTCCCCCACCCGCGACGAGGCCTGGGCGGCCTTGGTTACGGCATCGCCGGCGACACCTTTGGCCTTGGTGGCGCTGGCGGCGATCTCGCCGATGGTGGCGCTCATCTCTTCCGCGGCCGTGGCCACGGTGGTGATGTTCACCGAAAACTCCTCCATGGCCGAGGCCACGGAACGCATATTGGCGCTCATCTCTTCCGTGGCCGCAGCCACCAGATCGGTCTTGGTGTTCATGGCGCCGGAATTGTCCCGCAGCCCGCGGGAGAGCTGCAGCAATTTCTCCGCTGCGCCGGCCAAGGCACGGGCATTTTCGGCGGCGTCGCGCACGATGTCGTGCACCCGGGAGACGAAATGGTTGAAGTATTCCGCCAACACCTGGGTTTCAGTGCCTGAAGTGTCGGTCAGCCGGCGCGTCAAGTCGCCTTCGCCCTCGGCGATGTCCTTGAGCATGAGCGTCATGCGCGCGATGGGCTGGGTGATGGAGCGTGTCAACCACAGTGTCAGCGGCAAGATGATGAACGCAAGCCCAGCGGCAACGATGCCAAGCACCGTCATGAGGGCGCGCCGGGAGCCCGCTCGCAGCTCTTCAGCCATGGCAGCCTGGGCATCGGCGACGTTATCGATATACACCCCAGTGCCCACCCACAAATCCGTTCCCGGGATCTGCTCCGCGTAGCCGAGTTTGGGCTGATCTCCTTTGCCCGGTTTGGGGAAGACATACTCCACGAACCCGCCTCCAGCCTGGGCCATCTTCTGGAGTTCGCGAACAAAAAATTTGCCGTGCACGTCCTTGGCCTCACCCAGGTCCTTGCCCGTAAGCTCCGGCTTGGGTGGCACCCGTACCACGGTGGTATTG
>JACIWY010000746.1 GCA_014360745.1 Chloroflexota bacterium | reverse complement strand
ACAGGAGCGGCCCCACCAAGGTGAGCAAGGTGGAGGCTACGACGAGAAGGCCCACTATCGCCAGCCCCCATTTATAAGGCCATAGATAAGCGAGTAGGCGCCGCGCCGTGCCCCGTATGTCGCGGGCTTTTTCGATGCGAGCCCCGCCCATCATACGACCGCCCGGCCCTCCGCCGGGGCCCATGCGGCGTCCATCACTGGCCATGTTTCATTCCTCCTACAGCAGGTCCGTCGCCGAGCTGTGAAGCATAAATCTCCTGATAAATAGGACTGCTGGCCAGGAGCTGCCCATGAGTGCCTTCGGCGACGATGCGACCGTTTTCCAAAACGATGATCTTGTCGGCGCCAAGCACCGTGCTGATACGTTGGGCGACGACGAAAATGGTGGTGCTATGGCTCGCGCGGCGCAGCAATATCTCCAGGGCCGCTTGAATGCGCGCCTCGGTTTCAAAGTCGACGGCACTGGTCGAGTCGTCGAGAATGAGAATGCGTGGGTTGACCAACAGGGCGCGAGCGATGGAGATGCGTTGTTTTTGCCCGCCGGAGAGATTCACGCCGCGTTGCCCCACCCACGTGTCATAGCCGTTGGGCAGGCTGAGGATAAAGTCATGAGCCTGGGCGGCTCGGGCGGCGGCCTCGACCTCCGCGTCGCTGGCGTTGGGGCGCCCGTAACGAATATTGTCGCGAATGGTGCCGGTAAAGAGCACGGCTTCCTGCAAGGCTATACCTATCTGGCTGCGCAGCGAATCGAGTTTCATGTCGCGCACATCGATGCCGTCGATGGTGATGCGGCCGCTGCTGACGTCGTAAAAACGCGGGATGAGATGGATCAACGTCGATTTCCCCGATCCGGTGGCGCCCAAGATCGCCACTTGCTGGCCGGGTTCAGCGACCAAATTAATGTCGGAGAGCACCGGCGCGCCGCCATCCCCCCGATAATAAAAGCTCACGTTTTCAAAGACCACCCTCGCAGCGCGGACAGGGGAGGTGACGATCGAGGGCACACCCTGGGCGGTGGTAAGGACGCCGGATCGGCCGTCGCCGCCGGGGCGGCCATTCCAGGGCACGGCATCGGGCTTTTCCCGAACCTCAGGCTCGGCGGTCAGCACCTCTTGGATGCGCTCGGCTGAGGCCTCGGCGGCAAAGATCTGGTACGAGTCCATCATGGTCAACAACAACCCCGAGACCGTCTCCACCGACTACGACACCTCCGACCGCCTCTACTTCGAGCCCCTCACCCTGGAAGACGTGCTG
>JACIWY010000745.1 GCA_014360745.1 Chloroflexota bacterium | reverse complement strand
CGCACCGTCTGGTACGCGCTGGGGGTGCCGATCCATTATTATGTGCGTATCAATTTTAGTGGCTTTGAAAAGCTCATCGATGCCATCGGCGGGCTCACCATCGAGGTGGCCAAGCCGATCCATGACGAACAATACCCCGACGCAAATTATGGCACCATGGTCGTCGACATTCCGGCGGGCATCCAACATATGGACGGCAAGACGGCGCTGCAATACGCTCGCTCACGCCATGGCAGCGACGATTTCGACCGCATGGCCCGCCAGCAGCAGGTGATCTTGGCCGCGCGCGACAAGGCGCTGAGCCTCGATATTCCCATTTCGCGCATCCCCAAATTGCTGGAGTTGGTCGGTGACGCCGTCCAGACCGATCTCACCCTGGAGGAGATAATGGCCCTGGCCGAGATCGCCAAACGGATCGAGCGCAAAAATATTCGCCATGGGGTGATCGACGGCTCGATGACGACGACGGTCATCCGCCCAACGGGGGCCATGGTCGAGGTGGCCCATTGGGACGAGGTGCAAAAACTGGTGGACGAGCTCTTTCCCGCGCCGGTGCCCCAGACGGTGCCCAGCCCTAGCTTGGCCAGAGCGCAGCTGATGAGCGAGGGCGCGCGTATCTCATTGCAGAACGGAACGCTCACGCCGGGCCTGGCTCAAGAGACCGCCGAGGCCCTGCGCGAAAAAAGCTTTAACGTGGTGCGCTATGATAACGCCGACCGCTTTGATCACGCCGAGACCATCATTGTGCAATATTCAGAGGCGCGCTACACGGTGGAAGCGTTGGCCTCCGAGTTAGGCGTCAAACCGGAGAACATCCACAAAGCCGAGCCCATCGACCCCGAGATCGACATCCTGATCATCTTGGGGCGAGATTATGCCCAGCGCGTTCGGCGTCAGATACAGAAGGAGTCGTCATGATCCTGGATAAATTCAAGCTAGAGGGCCGCGTGGCCCTCGTCACCGGAGCCAGCCGAGGCTTAGGTCAGGGGATGGCCATCGGGCTAGCCGAGGCCGGCGCCGACGTCGCCGGCGTCTCACGCGGCTCTTGCTCCGAGACGGCCGCCGAGATCGAAAAGCTCGGTCATCGCTTTTTACACCTGCCTTGTGACCTGGCCAAAGCGACGGTGGCGGAGCTGCAGGGGCTGGTGCAAAAGACGGTCGATTATTTCGGCCGGTTGGACATTTTGGTCAACGCGGCCGGTGCCCAGGCCCGCCATCCGGTGCTCGAATTCCCGGAGGATGACTGGGACATGGGTATCCAAGTC
>JACIWY010000744.1 GCA_014360745.1 Chloroflexota bacterium | reverse complement strand
GAACTTGTCACCTTCAGGCTGGTAATAAAGGGTGATCCAGGCGATATGGTGCTCGGTCGTGTTGGGATGAGCCACCTCTTTGCCAATACTCACCGTCACCTCAAAGAACTCGCCAGCCTTGACCGTATCAGGGCACTCGATCACCGGCACGTGCTTTTCCGTCTTCCAATCGGCGTGCTGAATCTGACCCGACAACATAACTCTTGACTCCTTTCACTGTGTCTGAACATTGCCTATATCCGGCCCCCGTGGGCGCATCCCGGAAACAAGACAAAATCGGCGAACATCGTCACCTTTAAAAGATCATAACATATGACAGCAAGCCATACAAACGCCATGCCCTTCTCAGGTCATGACAAACCCGAACACCCATCTTGTTAGCGTGAGAATTTGCATATACCTATGGCGGGGGCACCACAAACGCGGCACCCCCGCCAAGAGGACATCGCGCCTAGACCGGCTATGCCGCTGCGGTCTGCCTGGGCTCGACCACGAACCGTATCGCGGTGCGCACCTCGTTATCTATGGTCACCTCAGTAAAATCAGGCACCAATACCACATCGATCCCATCGAGGGCCAAATAGCCCCGCGCGATGGCTACGGCCTTGGTAGCCTGATTCACTGCACCGGCGCCAATAGCTTGCAACTCGGCCCGCCCTTGCTCGCGGATAACGCCGGCAATGGCGCCGGCCACCGCCGTAGAAGGCGACGTAGAGGAAACTTTGAGGATACTCATGGCATATCTCCCTGCTCAACCACAAAAATGCTATGTTCTCGATGTTGTCTTGCGTATCCCATTTTGTATTGCAAATTCCCCGGCTCATCCCTCCTATCGACTATGGTCAGCTTGCCAACTCGGCTTTCATGCGGATCTCCAAGCCAGGTCTCAACACGTTCGACACCGGGCATCCTGCCTCAGCTTCCTTGGCGATGGCCTCCAATTCACCAGGGCTTAGGCTCGGAGCCCGCACCTTGGCTTCTAGATCCATGCCCGTAATGGCAAAGCCTCCCTCTTCTTTGCGCGAGAGAATACAACTGGCCTGCACTTGGACGCTCTGCGGTTTATGTCCCTTTTGGCTCAATGTGTTGGCAAAGGCCATAGCAAAACAGGCGGCGTGAGCTGCGGCGATCAATTCTTCCGGATTTGCGCCGCGTTGATCGCCAAAACGCGTGCCAAAGCTATATGGCACCTTAACCAAAGCGCCGCTCTCCGTGTCGACCTCGCCACCACCACTTCTCAAGTCGCCACGCCACTCTGCTTTGGCTGTACGT
>JACIWY010000743.1 GCA_014360745.1 Chloroflexota bacterium | reverse complement strand
AAAATACTCGTCGTCTTCGCCCAAAGCCCAGTCTAGCTCGAGGGGATCGACCTCGACCACCTCAAGCCGGGCATCGCATGAAGGACAATACACGATCTGGCCGAGCTTGGGCTTGGTGGAAAAAAAGACCTCTTCGTCGCAATCTGGACAAATGGCACGTGGCATAGCCGTACCTCCTTGTCACGGGGCTGCTGATAATTCCGAGCGGCGCCCATTCTATACGTTTCTTATTTTAGCACAAATCAGCCCGTTTGTTTCATCATTTTGACGATTCGGGCGAAATGTCCAAAACGCAGGCCTCCTGAACCCAAAGCCAATATCCGCAGCCGGGCTCCAGATAATGCAAGGTCGTGGCCCAGCGCGGTGCACGCACATCGTACCAGCGCCAGCGTTGCCCGGCGTCATATCCGAACACGGTGCGACACGACTCCAAAATGGGGGCCAACACCTCTTCGACGGGCCGCGCTTCAAGGTCCGGATAGCCGATCAAGTTCCAACCGCCGACGAGAGACTGGCTCGTGGAGGTCAGAGAACCACTGATTTGAAGCGTGGCCGACGAGGTCAAGTGAATCCAAAAAGCGGTCCCCGGCTCAAGGCGATCAAGGGTAGAGGCGGCGGGATCGAGCGGGTCGTAGTATCGCCGGCGCCCCTCGGCCGCATCATAGGTCTCGACCCAGTCATAGGCTCCGGCCAACGAGGCCAGAACCCGGTCGATACGTGGGTCGAGAGTTAAAGTGGGGATGGAAACAAGGTGCCATCCCGGTTCAAAAGCGCGCCTAAAGGTCGGCAAGCCCATTTCATAAGCGCCCAAATCGGGGCTAGCGCCGCGGGGGCGACCCTCCAGGTCGATGGTCGGAGCGCCCTGTGAGGTGCCGGCGTCGAGGGCCGGGCTATCTTGGCGCAGGTGATAATCTCCCTCGCTTCCCCAAGCGGGGGCTACGAAGCGAGGGGCGCCGTATAGATGGCCATCGCCGAGCACGGCCAACTCTTCGGCGGTATACTCGCGGTCACCATGGATCAAGACCACATTGCTCTGGGGGGCATAGAAGAGGTTGTGATCCGCGTTGAGATGGACCGCCCCGGCGAGCCAAAGGCTCGAGCGGGGGCCGCGGGCGCTGAAAATCGAGTTGCGCAACGTCAGATCGATGGACACCTGGGGATCGTCGTATTGGGCGTGAAGGAGATAGTTCTGCCCAAGCAAGTCATCGACGGTGACATTTATCAGGGAAAAGCTCGCCCCAGAGCGCTGAGTGTCGATCACGATCGCTGACCAGGGAG
>JACIWY010000742.1 GCA_014360745.1 Chloroflexota bacterium | reverse complement strand
CGGTGGTCGCCGGGAACGACATCTACCTGGCAGCCTATATTGAGAACGAAAGCTATTGGGCAAGCATCGCCGTCGATGATCTGGGGCCGGCAAGCAGTGGGCGATCATTTGTGAGCGCGAACGGCGCGGCGGGTTCATGGCAGGACCTGGGGGCTACCTTTAGGGCAGATGTGGCCTTTCGTGCGCGCATGGCCTCCTGTGCGGCCATGACGACGCCTACGGCGACGCCGACCCGGACGCCAACGATCACGGCGACGCCCTCGCGGACGGCACAACCCACGATGACGCCGACGGGGCCGACGCGGACGTCTTTGCCCAAGGTGCCCCGACTGTGGTTGCCGCCGGTGTTGCGCCAATATCAAAGCCGAGCCACTCCTACCCCAACCGCCACACTCTCGATGACGAGCACGGCCACGCCGACGCCTACCTTCTCGCACACCCCCGAGAAGACGGTCGTGCCGACGACGCCGGCGCCGACGATGCCGGCGACCCTGCCGGCAAACTGGGTTCTCGACTGGGCCGAGGATTTTTCCCAGCCGGGGGCCTTTTTGGAAGGAGAATGGCCGGGCTTCCATGTGCATCGCGAGAGGGGTGAATATCGAATAGAGATCCTGGCCACGAGGCAGGCGGTTCCGAGCAGTCCGGGGCGCCTTTATCAGGATGTCGCCCTCGAAGTTCAGGGGCGTTTTGCCGCGAAAGAGAGCGGCAATTACGGCTTGGTGCTCGCCACCAACGACCTGTACGATGGTTATTATTTTCGTGTCAACGATCAAGGGCAGTATGGGCTGCGGGCCAAGGCGGGCTTTGGTTGGCAGGATGTCATCCCCTGGACTTGGAGTGAACATGTGCATCGCGGGCTAACGCCGAACCGTTTGCGCATGGAACGAGTGGGCTCTTTTCTGTATTTGTATTTGAACGGCAACCATATAAGCACCGTCCGGCGCGAGGAGATGCCCTCTCAGCTTGGGATTGCCTTGGTGGCCGGATCGCACGATAGTGTGCCGGTGGATATGCGCTTTGACAATTTCCAAGTCTATGTGCCGGCCGATGCGCGAACAGGCCTCGGTGGCGGAGAAAGGCGATCGCGGGCAGCGAGCGTGAAGGAGGATTGACCGGGGAGTTTGTGGGCGCGGAGGACAATCGTGGCGGGCGATCGGAATCGCTGAAATTGTGGCTACCTTTGCGACGGATAATGCCGAGAGATCTTCAATCTTGGGAAGCTTGCCCGGATGGGGTCTCTTGGATATAATCTAGGGTTGCCGTTGTGCAAGCCGCACAGCTTGGAG
>JACIWY010000741.1 GCA_014360745.1 Chloroflexota bacterium | reverse complement strand
GGCCAGCGACGCGCGTCATCTTGGAAAAGCGGAAAAGATTTTTGAAAAGATGCGCCTCATCGACGAAGAGCCAATCGATGCCCAATTGCTCGAACGTGATGATGTGTTCATCCTTGCGATGCTCGGCGCTCAAGGCAAGCAAGCGCGATTCCCATCGTTTTTTCTGGCGCACGAGTTCCTTGACGATCCGGTTACCTTGCTCTTGTTCGTAGCGCGTGAGCGCCTCTTCGATCTTGGAGAGTTCTTCCTTGATCATCGTGCGCAGGATTTCATCGCCCAGCTTGATGCGCTCAAAGCTCGAATGGGTGATGATGATCGCGTCCCAGTTGCCGGTTGCGATGCGCGACAGGAGCACCTTGCGCCGTTCGGCGACCAAATCGTCCTTGCTGGCAAGGAGGATGTTTGCCGAAGGATAGGCCATGAGAAACTCGCGCCCGACTTGTTCGAGCATATGGTTGGGAACGACGATCATGGGCTTGCCCGCCTTGCCGATGCGCCGCAATTCCATGGCCGCGCAGATCATGACCAGGGTTTTCCCGGCTCCGACGCAATGCCCAAGGAGCGTATTTTTGCCGCTGGAGAGAATGCGCCAGATGGCATCTTTTTGGTGGGGATAGAGCGAGACGGCCTTGGAAAAGCCCGGCAGCACGAGGTGCGAGCCGTCATAGCGGCGCTCAACGACGGCGTTCATGGTGTCGTTGTAATGGCGCACGAGCGTTGCCGCGCGCTCGGCATCGCTCCAAAGCCACGTCTTGAACGCTTCCTTGATGGCGTCTTGCTTTTCACGTGCGGCCAAGGTCTCCTTGGGCGAGACTTTGGACTCTCCGCTAAAAGGGTCGCGCTCATAGACGGTGGGAACGATTTGGTTTAGCGCCATGGCAAAAAGCTCATCGGCGCGAACCCGATCGGTTCCCCACGTTTGTGTGGCCTTGAGGTTCCAACGCAAGGGCTGCATCGGCTCGACGTGCCACGCCCCGGCGGCGGCATCGAAGGAGACGCGTGTGTCTTCGATCCCAAGCAGTTCGTCGAGGAATTGCCCGTAGTAGTGCGCAGGAATCCATGTTGCCCCGACGCGCGCTTCGATCTAGTTCGGGGTGAGGTCTTCGGGAATGATTTTGGATAGTGCCTCGACGTTACGCGAAAACTCTGGCCCACTGGCTTGGGCGATGCGCAGTTTCTCGCGCACGTTGCCGCAGAGATATTCTTCGGCACAGACGATGCGCCCCGTGAGCGGATCGACGAAGGCTAAGCCCGTCTCGAGCAGTTGGGTGCGCACTCCCTCGGGGGACTGCCCCAAAAGCGCCG
>JACIWY010000740.1 GCA_014360745.1 Chloroflexota bacterium | reverse complement strand
AGGTGCTGCCGCGGCCCACTTCCGATTCAAGCCAGATGCGCCCGCCGTAGCGTTTCATGATGCCGGCGACGATAGAAAGCCCTAGTCCGGTGCCGTGGGCGGCCATCGCCTTGGCCGACTCGGTGCGGTAAAAGGTCTCAAAAATGTGTTTTTGCTCCTCGGGGCTGATGCCGATGCCTGTATCTCGCACATAGCCGCAGACCATGCCGGGCTTGCAGCCAAGATGAACGGTGATCTGGCCGCCTTCAGGGGTGTACTTGATGGCGTTGCTCAACAAGTTGATCCACACTTGGCGGACGTGTTCCTCGCTGGCGCGTACCGGAGGCACCGGGCCCTCTACCTCGACGATCACCGTTTGATCCTTGTCATCCGCCCGGGCCTGGAGCATATCCACCACGTCATGCAGGAGCGCTTCAGCATCGCAAGGTACGACTTCCTCCTCCCGACGCGGTTCCTGAATGCGGGCCAGGTCAAGCAGGTCGCTAATGAGCTCGAGTTGATCGCGGGCGCGCTGCTCCGATTTGGCTACGATCTCTTTGATGCGTTCTTCGGGAACATAACCATCCAGGATGAGCCTCAGATAGCTTTGAATAGCTGCCACCGGCGCGCGCAGTTCATGGGTTACTAAGCGGATGAACATAGAACGGCTTTGGTCCAACTCGCGCAGCCGCCGGTTGAGCTCGGCCAGCTCGGCGGCGCGCAATTCGCAAGCGGCGTTGGCTTCGTAAAGCCTGCGTTCTCCTTCGCGCAGTCGGCGGGCGATGTTGGAAGAGAGAAAGGCCACGCCAAAATTCGCGATGCCCAATACCAAGCTCTCGCTAAGGATATGTGGGGGTTGCTGGTAGCGGGTGGGTAGGCGAAACCCAGTTAGGTTGTAATGAGGGATGACGTTTGTCGCTTCTAGCACTAACAAGCTCGTCCAGAGCAGGGTGGCTACTGAGGCGTATACATAGCTGAAGCGATTGGCGATAAGAATGCTTCCGACTACGACAATAAGTACATAAAAAATAGAAAAAGGATTCTCTAATCCACCAGAAAAGTGTAATACTACTGTTAATGAAAAAAGATCACATAATATCTGAATATGAAGTAAGATGGCCGCATTAGGAAGAGAAAACCTCTCGCCAAGCTTGCTATCGGACAAGAGCCAGAAAACGGTATTGTAAAAGGCAACGGCCAAAAAAATCAGGCCCAGTGGCAGGAGACGCAACACTGGGCCCAGCCACCATTCCGCGGCGAGAGTGACGAGAACCATGAGGGCCAACATCAGCCAGCGCAGCTTGACCAAAAAGCGAACGCGCTGGTTCTGC
>JACIWY010000074.1 GCA_014360745.1 Chloroflexota bacterium | reverse complement strand
GCCCAGCATGGCCCTGCTAAAGCCCCGCTCTTTGAGCTTGTGCAGGGCGGCCAGAGTTACCGCCTTGCCCAACCCTTTGCCGCGCTCCTCTCGCACCACGCCTACCCAGTGGATCATCCCCCAACGTTCGCCCTCGATCTCGCGGTGCCAAGCGCCGGCGGCGGCCACCGGCTCCTTTCCCTTCCAGATGATCTGCAAATAGGAGGGATCGTACTCGGGATCGGAGCTGAATTGCTGCTCGAACCACTCCTCGCCGATCTCGCCGGCATAGTTGGAGCGATTCATCACCTGGATATAAGCCCATGCCTCGTCCGCCGCCATGGGCCGCAGAGTATACCCCGCCGGGATCTCGAGTGGCGGCAGGTCCTCCAGATCGTCGCGGCGCATGTGAACGCTCAGGCCGCGCTCGCGCTCCGTGGCATAGATCTCATAGGAGCAGGTGCGCCCCACAAATTCCACAGGCACCTGGAACCGCTCGCCCAAATATTTGGCCAGCTTGTGCAAGCCGGGGATCTCGGCCGTGCGATGGTTGACGACGATCATGGGCAGGCCCATGTCGGCGATCCAGGCGCCATCTCGCCAATAGGCGATGCCGTCGTCGGTGGTCAACACGACATCGGCACCCAAATCCACCATCTTGCGCACGTTGGTAATGGCGCCCGTGCCCACCGCCAGCTTGCTCACCATCTGCCAGCGTTCACCGACGAATTCAACGGCCTGCTGCCCCAGAGGCCGCACCTGCTGGGCAATGCGAAAGGCCAGCTCCCAGGCCGTCGTCATGGGCACCTCATGCAAGTTGTAATATTTTGCTGTGGCAGCCGGCTCGCCCAACCCAAGGAAGGCGCTCCAAGCGTCGACAATGCCCAGCTTGGGGTACACATCCCACACATCGTGGCAGCGATAGACCACCATGCCCGATTCGCACAGGAAGGCCATCTTACGCTGCGCCGGCTCTGTGGCCTTGAGCGCCTCGTCGTCGTCCAAATGGCTGTAAAAGGTGGGTTCGTGGGTGATAAAAAGATTGCACCCTTTATCGCGCGCCTCCTCCAGGGCCTCCTGGAGCGATTGCCAGCTTACGGCGATGCCGGTCACGACGGTATCGGGGTCGCCATACTTGAAGCCGTCGCAAGTGTGCTCCCAATCCACCCAAGTGCCGAGGGCACGAAAATGCTCGTGGACATCCTTCGCTCTAAGCGCCATAACCGTTTCGTTCCTCCCTCAAAAATAGAGATGAATGGGACATGGATGGATAAATACAGATTAAAGGGATTCCCGGCTTTATACAACAAAATGCAGATTCTCTGTGAAATCCGTGTCCCCATACCAGTCGCCGCGGGGCAACTTTAACAGTTGGCACAGTTTCTCCTGCCTCCCCCTAGCGTTCAGGTGTCGATGAAGGGAACGCGGAACTCCTGGCCCGCCCCACCTCACAGCCCCGGTCGCCGTAGGACAAATTGGCAAAGGTAGCCGCAGTTTCAACTGCCCCCCATCCTCAACGCTTTTGGGAGCTACTCCAGGCGAGCGATGGCCGCCTCGATGCGCGCCAGGGTGGTCTCTCGCCCCAGGATGCTCAGCGTGCCAAAAAGTGGGGGGGCCACCGTCTTGCCCGTGGTCGCGACGCGGATGATGCCCAAGAGGGCGCTCGCCTTGAGGCCGAGCGCGTCGCTCAGGGCGCGCAAACGCCCCTCGATATGCTCCTCGTCAAAAGGTTCGGCCTCGGCCAGGGCCTCGCGCGCGGCCCTGAGCGCCTTTAAGGCATCGGCGCGATCCATCTTGCGCGGGATCAGCATTTCGGTGTCATAGTCGATCTGCGCGGCAAAGACGAAATCGACCCACTTGGCGGCTTCGTTCAGCGTTTGTATCCGCTCGCGGATGAGGGGCACCAGCTTGAGCACGGTGAAAAAGTCGGCCTCGATCCCCTGGCGGAACAGCGTCTGCAACAAGCGCCCAGCCAGGTCGTTGTAGCCCAGGTTGCGAATATAGGTAGCGTTCATATGGTCGAGCTTTTCATAAGAAAAGGCAGCCGGCGATTTGCTCACCGAGCTCAGATCGAACAGCCGCACCAGCTCGCTGCGCGTGAAATACTCTCGCGTGCCGTCGTAAGACCACCCCACCAAGGCCAAAAAGTTCACCATGGCCTCGGGAAGGTAGCCCGCCTCGCGGAATTCGTGAATATAGGTAAGCATCTCGCGCTCGCCGGGCGCCTTTTTCTTGCGCTTGCTCAGCTTGCCCTTGCCCGATGGGTCAAGGATATTGGGCAGATGAACCTGCACCGGCATCTCCCAGCCAAAGGCGTCATAGAGCAGCACATGCTTGGGCACCGAGGAAAGCCATTCCTCGCCGCGCAAAATGTGGGTGATGGCCATCAGGTGATCGTCGACCACATTGGCCAGGTGATACGTGGGAAACCCATCCGATTTGAGCAACACCAGATCGTCTAGTTGGTTGTTGTTCACCACGATATGGCCGCGCAAGAGATCATCGAACTCCGTGGTGCCCTCGGTGGGCGCGGCCAAGCGGATGACCGGCACGATCCCTTGCGCCTCATAGTCGGCGATCTCGCGTGCGCTGAGGTATCGGCAATGTCGATCGTAGCCCGGCGTCAGCCCCGCTCGGCGCTGCTCCTCGCGTAGCTTGGCCAGCCGCTCCGGCGAACAGTAGCAGCGATAAGCTCGCCCCTCGGCCACAAGCTGCCGGGCGTATTCCTGATAAAGGTGCACGCGATCGGATTGGTAATAGGGGCCGTACTCTCCGCCCACCTCCGGCCCTTCATCCCAACACAGGCCCAGCCACCGCATCGAGTCGAGCAAATCGGGCAGCGCTCTGGGATCGTAGCGCGTCCGGTCGGTGTCTTCGATGCGCAGGATGAACCGCCCCCCCTCATGGCGGGCGAACAGCCAATTATAAAGCGCGCTGCGCGCCGAGCCGAGGTGAAAATACCCTGTCGGGCTAGGCGCAAAACGCACGCGAACGCTCTTGGTCATCGCGCTCCTCCGCAACAGATTCTGCTCTATGGCAGCAAACTTTCGTCAGCGGGCTTGCTGCGCATGGCCACGCCCTGCGTCAAGCCCAGGGCTAACAACGTCGTGACCAGCGAACTGCCGCCATAGCTCACCAATGGTAGCGGCAAGCCCGTCACCGGCAGCAGATTGGCGTTCATGCCCACGTTGATCACCGTTTGTACGAGGATCATGCTGGCCACGCCGGCCACCAGGAGCCGGCCATAGGTATCGGGCGTGGTCATGGCGATGCGCGCCAGCCGCAGGATCAGAACAGCGAAAAGCGTAAGCAACAAGATCGCCCCCACAAAGCCCATCTCCTCGGCCAGCACGGAAAAGATGAAATCGGTATGCCGCACGCGCAAGAAGTGGAGTTGGCTCTGCGTCCCCCGTAACAATCCTTTGCCCAGCCAACCCCCAGAACCGATGCTGATCAACGCCTGCATGACGTTGTAGCTGGCCCCGGAGGGATCGCCCTCCGGGAAAAAGAACAACACGATGCGCTGCCGCATATAATCTTCCATCTGGAACCAGACTGCCGGGGCGGCAATGGCGCCCACTAGGGCCAGCAAGAACAGGTGTCGCCAGCGAACGCCCGAGAGAAAGACCATACCGGCCCAAATGGCCAGCAAGATAAGCGCCGTGCCGAAATCGGGTTGTACATAGATCAAGACCGCCGGAGGCAGAATCAACAAGATCGACAGCAACAGCGGTTTTGGGCTTTCTAACGCTTCCGGGTCGTCCCCCAGATAGCGGGCGAGCACCAAAATCATCAACACCTTGGCCAGCTCGGAGGGCTGCACGTCAAAGGGGGCCTCGGTGTCCAGCCAGCTTTGCGCGCCAAACGCCGTCCGCCCCAGGGTCAGGGTGATGGCCAACAACAGAACGACCACGCCGTAAATCCAGGGCGCAAGCGACCCCAAGGCGCGGTAATCGATGGCCGCAGCCGTCAGGTACAGGGCAAACCCCACCAGGGCAAAGATCGATTGTCGAAAAACGGCGCGCTCCAAAAGAGGAACATCGGCCGGCAACGAGGTCTCATAGGCGCTATAAATCATGACCTCGCCGATGGCCACGAGAAGTAGGACTATAAAAAAATGAACGAGATCAAATCGCCGCCAAATAGTGCGTGACAGAACCAGAGGGCGACGTCCCACTATCGACTGCACAGCCTATCCACGCCGCCAGAAACGTAATCGATCCCAAAAATTCTGATCCCCATTGACCAACGGCGAAAAAGGCACCCGTTCGCCCAGCAAGCGGCGGGCCATTTGGTTATACGCCCTGCCCGCCGGCGAATTCGCCTCATAGGCGATAGGGGCGCCTTTACTGTTCGCCACCAACACTTCCTCCGTCTCGGGGATGACGCCCAGCAAAGCGATGGACAACGTCCGCAGAACCTGCTCCGGGCTCATCATCTCGCCCCGTCGCACCAACTGGGGATGCACGCGGTTGATCACCAACCCCAAGATGTGCCGCCCCTCCGCTTCGAGGATACCGAGCACACGATCTACATCCTGCACCGATGAAGTGTCCGGCGTGGTCACCAGGATGAATTCATCGGCGGCGGCCACGGCGTTGCGAAAACCCAGCTCGATCCCCGCCGGCGAGTCGATGAGCACGAAATCGCACTCGCCCCGCAGTTGCTCACAGACGCGCACCATATCCGCCGGAGACACGGCGGATTTATCCCGACTCTGCGCCGCGGGCAGCAGATAAAGCTCCGCGTTGGCGCGATCGCGGATGAGCGCCTGCCGCAACCGACAACGCCCCTCCACCAGATCCACGATGTCGTAAATGATCCGGTTCTGCAAGCCCATCACCACGTCCAGGTTGCGCAGCCCGATATCGGTGTCGATGACGACGACGCGCTTTCCCAGGCTGGCCAACGCCACGCCGAGATTGGCCGTCGTGGTGGTCTTGCCCACACCCCCTTTGCCGGAGGTTATGGTGATGACACGGGTCGGCATCTGCTCACACCCCCCTCGCCTTGTGCCATGCCTCAACCACAATGCGATCGCCCCGGACGTAGGCCACCTCCGGAACGCCCACTTGGCGTCGTTCCTCCTCTCCCGGCCGAGCAATCTGTCCCCCGATACGCAATTGTAAAGGCGACATATCCAAAGCACAAATCACCGCCGACGTGTCCCCCAACGCGCCGGCATGAGCAATGCCGTACAGCCCACCCCAGACGATGATATCGCCCCCGGCGATGACCTCGGCCCCGACGTTGACATCCCCCATAATGATCACGTGGCCCGTATTGCGCACCACCTGCCCCGAGCGTACCATGCGACGAACCAGGATGGCCCTCGCGCCTTCCAGCGACGCCGGGCTGCGTGGGGTCAAGGGCAGTTCGCGGCTCTCCCGGCCCTCTGTAAAATCGGCACCGCTCTCTTGAATCCAACGCAGCCCCAAAGCATGCGTGGCCTCTTCCACCTCGGTATTGTTAGAGATAACGGTGCGCAGCACCATCTCGTGCTCGTTAAGTAGATCGCGGATGCGGGCCAACTCCTCTTGGGTCAACAATCGTTCGCCTGCCCGCAGGGCCACGGCGCCACCGCGGAAAAAGGCCTCCTGCATCTTTAAATGCTGCTCGAGATCGTCGAGCATCGTCGCCAGATCGCCGTCTCCCAAGGTAATGGTGAGACCTTCGCGCGTTCCCTTGATCGACATCGAACCAGCCATTTCGCCCTCCTGCGCCGCGCCGAACTAGATCACGGTATAGACTGCGCAAAACATTTCCTCGCGCATAGGCTCTGCCTCAGCTCTGTGGTTGGGGCTTGGGCAAGCCAAAATAATGGCGCAAAATATCCGCCGCAACCGGCGCCGCCCTCTGCGACCCCTCGCCTCCCCCCTCCAAGAACACGACCAAGGCCACCTCAGGATCTTCATAGGGCGCAAAAGCCGTGAACCAGGCATGGGTGGGCAAGTGGCCCTGTTCGTCTACGATCAACTTGCCCTCTTCATCCACGGCGGGATACTCGGCCGTGCCGGTCTTGCCGGCCACGGTAATGCCGGGCAGCCGGGCAAGCCAGGCCGTGCCATAGGTCACAGCCTCGCGCATCCCCTGCCGCACCAAGGCCAAGTACTCGGCGTCGATGTCGAGCTGCCGAATCGGCTCTGGGGTCAAGGCGTCCACCACTCGGCCCTCCGCATCGATGACCTGGTACACGAGTTGAGGCCGATAGAGCGTGCCGCCGTTGGCCACCGCCACGGTGGCGTTCAACACCTGCAAGGGTGTGGCCAGGATAAATCCCTGTCCGATAGAGGCGTTGTACGTATCTCCCGTATACCAGGGTTCGGCGTAATTTTGCCGCTTCCAACGGTCGCTGGGCAACAACCCCGCGGCTTCGCCGGAGAGCTCTATCCCCGTAGGCTCGCCGAAGCCAAAGCGTTGCGCATAGTCAGCCAGGCGCTCGATGCCCAGCCCCTTGAACTCGCCCCAACCGCCGCCCACCTGATAGAAAAAGATATCGCACGATTGGCGAATGGCTCCCACCACATCCAGGGCGCCATGCCCGCCTTTGTGCCAACAATAAAACGGCTGCGCCTTGGTCGGATCGTCGGGAAAGTGCTTATTGGGCAGCCACAACGTGCCCTTGCAAGTGAATGTCGTAGCGCGATCGATCACTCCCTCTTGCAGCGCGGCCGCCGCCGGCACGATCTTGAAGGTCGAGCCGGGCGGATATTGCCCGCTGATGGCGTGGTTGACTAATGGATGATGGGGATCGGCGCTCAGCGCCGCATAGTCGGCGTACGAAATGCCGCCGGAAAAAAGGTTGTTATCGTAGGAGGGCAACGAGACCATGGCCAGCACCTCGCCGGTGCGAGGATCCATGACCACCGCTACTCCGACGGCCGAGCCCGCCTCGCGCATGCCCTGGCGCAGGGCCTGCTCCACGGCCCTCTGCAATTCCAGATCGATGGTCAACACCACGCTATGCCCTTGGATCGGGGGTACAGAAGCGATGACGGCCACCTCGCGCTCAAACGCATCGACCTCGATATGTTTGCTGCCCTTGGTGCCGGCAAGCCACCGCTCCTGAGAGCGCTCGATGCCTACCAGGCCCACCAGGTCGTCGGGTTGATACCCCCGTTCCATGTAACTCTGCAACTGTTCGCCGGGGATGGGCCCGACATACCCCAGGATGTGGGCAGTGAGCGGCCCGTCCAAATAATGCCGCAGCGGCTCGGCTTCGACGAGCACGCCGGGCAATTCCAGGTGCTCCTCCTCGATAATAAAGGCTGCTTGTCGATCCACATGGCTGGCGATGCGGATGGCCGAGTAAGGGCTCATGGCATACGGGCCGCTGGTGCGCGCTTTGAGGATGCCCTCGATAGTGGGCTCTTGGATTGCGCCCGTTGTATCGCCCGACTCCTGCCCGACCGGCATCCCCAACAGCTCCCCCACCCGTTCCAACACCGCCCTGCGCTCCTGGGCATCCTCTGGCAACCCGGCAGGGACGATGCTCACCGTAAAACTGGGCACGTTGCGCACCAACATGCGCCCATAGCGATCATAAATGATGCCGCGCGGCGCATCCACCGGCACCAAGCGGAAGCGGTTGCGGTCTGCCGAGCGGCGATACTGGTCTGCAGAGAGGATTTGCAAATCCCACAGCCGCAGGACAATGATGACAAAGGCGACGACAGTCGCCAGGCGAAAAAGCAAGAAGCGCACCCGCTGTTCTCGCTCGCTCATCACTGCCACTCCATCGATTCAACCGCCCGTCGCCGCAATAGCGCGCGACAAAAGAAATACACGATCGGCATACACAACCCATTGACGACCGTCGAGGACAGAGCAGCACGCCCAAAGCTCGCCCCCCAGGGCATCAGATATCCACCTAGGCGCAAGAGTACGGCCAGGGTTCCGTAATAGACCGGCGTAGCCAGGGCGATGGCCAGAAAAGGGAAATAATGCGCCGTGCGCAAGACGTTCATCCCGCCCAGGCCCGCCAGCACGCACGACAGCGCCAGCGCCACGACGTTGAGGCCAAAGGGGGTCCCGGAGAGGGCATCTAGCACGATTCCGCCAGCCAAAGCCACGGGCAACCCCTCGCCGACCCCCTTCAACAAGCTCCATGACACGACAAAGAGGAGCACCAAGTCGGGGCTGGAGCCTCCCAAAGAGAGCTGCGACGTTACCGTAGATTGGGCGATGGCCAACAAGGCCGCCGCCGACATGGCCAAGAGAAAACCGATCCCCAAGGTCTGCCCCTCATCACCCACCAGGCACCGAGGATGGGAGCGCGGGCCTCCTGGCCTGCCCCACCTCGCAGCTTCCGGGTGCCCATCACCTACACCCCCCAATCGCCGCAGGGCGACTTGGCAAAAGTGGGTGCAGTTTCAACTGCTCCCCATCACTTGCGGCCCCTACTCTCCTCCATTCGCCAAAGCGCCGGCATTCTCCTGCAGATCGAGATCCACAGGGCCAAAATTCAATAACACCATCACCATCTCCAGATCGTACAAATCGGCCGCCGGAATGAGCTTGGCCTCTTGAAACATCTGCACATCCTCATGGCTTACCTCGGTCACCTGGCCGATGGGCAAACGCCGGGGGAAGTTGCCCCCCAGGCCGGAGGTCAACACGATGTCGCCCGGCATCACCGCGTCTCCCCCAGGAGGGATATAACGCATAATGAGCTCTCGCGAGGAATACCCCTGGACGACGCCCGTGGCCCGAGAGCGTTGGATCATGGCGCTAACCGAGCTGGAAGGGTCGGTGATGAGCACAATCTTGGAGGAGGCCGCGCTGACCTGCTGGATCCGCCCCACCAGGCCTTCCGCCGCCAAGACGGGCATGCCCGTTTTGATGCCATCGGCGCTGCCGCGATCAATGATGACATACTGCAAGAGGTTGGTGGGGTCGCGCCCGATCACTTCGGCCGACAGCAGTTGGAAATTGGGCACGGCACTCTTGAAATTAAGCTGTCGGCGATAATTTTCGTTTTCGATGCGCGCTTCCCGCAGAGCAATGACCTCGGCGCGCAGCTCGGCGTTCTCGCGGCGCAAAGCTTCGTTCTCAGCTTCGATGGCCGCCAAGCGCCCCAAACGGTCGAGGGCACGCAACCCCGGCCGAGAGACGCGGCTCAATGCGAACTGAATCGGCGCCAAAACGCGCGAAAAGGCGTCGCGGACGGGGTTCACTTCTCCTGTCTCTTCCAATATCAGCCAACTCAAGATGAACAGCAATAGCAGAATAACGGCCACAGCCCAGCTATGAGATCCCTTGATGCGCCGAGCCTCGCCTGCCATGGTTCATCCTGCTCAGGTGCGCCGACTCGGCGAGAGCACGCCGCGGTCGGTATTGGCCAACACCTTATAGTAGCGATCCAGATCCTCGACGATTATCCCCGCCCCGCGAACCACACAGGTGATGGGGTCGTCGGCCCGATAGACGCGCATATGCGTCTCTTCCGACAGGCGCTCGGGCAGGCCCTGGAGCAGCGCGCCCCCTCCGGCCAGCACGATGCCCTGCTCCATCAAATCGGCGACCAACTCGGGAGGCGTCTCATCCAACGTGGCTTTGACCGCCTCTACGATAATGCCCACCGGCCCGGACAGCGCCTCGCGAATCTCGACGCTGCTCACCTCGATCGCCTCCGGCAAGCCGGTGATCAGGTTGCGCCCGCGTATGGTGATCGTCTGCTCCTCGGGCAGAGGATAGGCGGAGCCGATGGCGATCTTGGTGCGCTCGGCCATCCGTTCACCGATCAAAAGGTTGTATTTCTGACGCGCATACTGGATGATCTCCTCGTCCATCTCGTCGCCGGCCACGCGGATCGAGCGGCTCACCACGATGCCGCCCAAGGAGATCACCGCTACCTCGGTCGTGCCCCCGCCGATGTCCAC
Organism: Chloroflexota bacterium; assembly: GCA_014360745.1. GTDB lineage: Bacteria > Chloroflexota > Anaerolineae > UBA1429 > UBA1429 > JACIWY01. Next base: position 1,728 of record JACIWY010000074.1, on the reverse strand, counting down.
GATCATGCTGCCCACCGATTCGCTCACCGGCAAGCCGGCGCCGATGGCCGCCGCCATCGGCTCCTCTACCAGATAGGCCTCGCGCGCCCCGGCGCTCAGCGTCGCATCGTGCACGGCGCGCTTTTCCACTTCGGTCACTCCGCTGGGAATTCCCACCACCACCCGTGGGCTGGGCGTTAGGAACCATTTGCGCTCGTGGACTCGATGAATAAAGTAATGGAGCATCTTTTCGGTGATGTCGAAATCGGAGATGACCCCATCTCGCAGGGGACGGATGGCGACAATATTGGCCGGGGTGCGCCCGACCATCTCTTTCGCTTCGGCGCCGATGGCGAGGGCGCGTTTGGTGCGCTTGTCGATGGCTACTACCGAAGGCTCGTGAATGACAATGCCTCGCCCGTGCACCGTTACCAGCGTCGTCGCCGTGCCAAGATCGATGCCGATGTCATGCGAGAACGCGCCCAACAGAGCGCCGAGTGGTCTAAACAAGGTGGTTCCTCTCAGCATGGATTAGTAGCTTGAACATTATACCATACAACAACCGTTTTCCCAACGACATCCCCCGGGCAACCACATCCCCAGCCGGAGCGCTCAAATCCGGTACGGGGCGCTGGCGCGGCGCTTTGCTTCGCCTGTTGCTCTACCTGCTGGCCATAGCGGGCATGGTCGCGATACTGGCTATGGACGCCTGGGGGGCACTGGTGCGCCAACGCGGCGTCGAGAACGGCCTGGCCGCCGATTTGCCCCCCCTTGCTCAGCCCCGCTACGCCGTCAACGTCGCCTTGGACCGCTACTCCGATCGCCAGGCGTTGGAAGCGCTGGAAACGATTCGCGCTCTCGGCTTTCGGACGATCCGCCAACGTTTCCCTTGGGCCGACATAGAGCCGGTCGAGGGCGAATTTCGTTGGGAGAAATGGGATGGCCTGGTCTCTCTGGCCCAAGCCAATGACCTGCAAATGATCGCCGTCCTGGATACCTCCCCGGCTTGGGCCAGGCCTTCCTGGGAGGCCGACAACCCCTTGGCCCCGCCCGCCTCGCCCGAAATGTTGGCGCGCTTTGCGGCTGCCCTGGCCGGGCGTTACGGCGATGCCATCTTGGCCTATCAGATTTGGGATCAACCCAATATCTGGCCCCACTGGGGGTCGGGCGCCATCGATCCGGCGGGGTACGTCGACCTCTTGCGCCATGTCGGCCAGGCCATTCGCGAGGTCGACCCCAAAGCCCACATTATCGCCGGGGCCTTGGCCCCCAATACCGAGCCCGGCGGGCGCAATATGAGCGATGTCCTCTTCCTGCACGAGATATATCGGCTGGGCGCGGGGGCACTCTTTGACGTACTGGGCGTTTACCCATACGGCTTCTGGTCGGGGCCCGACGACCGCCGCGTGGATCCTCGCGTGCTCAATTTCTCGCGTGTCATCCTGCTGCGTGAAGAGATGTTGCGGCGCAACGAGGGGCACAAGCCGGTCTGGGCGCTGGATGGGGGCTGGTGCGCCTTGCCAGCGAATTGGCAGGGCCAACCCTCGCCCCAGGGGAGCGACGTGATGACCGTGCAGGCCGACCGGCTAGACCGCGCCTTGGAACGCATCGAGCGCGAATGGCCCTGGATGACCTTGGTAGCTCTACAGCATTTTTGGCCCGACCTGCCTCCTACTGACCCCACATGGGGCTATGCGTTGATCGATCCCCAAGGCAAAGCGACTCCTCTGCTGGATGCCTTTGATCGAC
>JACIWY010000739.1 GCA_014360745.1 Chloroflexota bacterium | reverse complement strand
GTGTTGCGGCTTGATCTTGGGCAGCACGCGCTTTAGGCCGCTATAGGTCGAGGGCGAGCGATCGGAACAGGTATAAACATGCTCGGTGACTTCATCCATGGTCAAAATCTTGATGAACTCGATCGCCTCCGCCGGGTACTTGGTCCCCGACATGACGTTCACATGCTTGTTGCCCACCGTACGCGAGACGTCGAACCCGCCTTCATCGGGCTTGGGCAACGGCCCATACTGGATGATGTTGTCGATCTTGTGCTCCTTGGCCCAGGTTAGGTGCCAGTTGGCGCCGATCTGATAGGCGGTAATGCCCTGATGAAGCTGCTGATACACCTGTCCCTCGTTGGGGTTAAAGGTCAAACCGGGCGGGGTGTACTTGTTGATCTCGCGCAGGAAGGCCAGCACCTTCTCCAACTTGGGATCATCGAAGAAGGGCTCTTGACAATCGTTCTTGCACATCGGCGCGCCCGCAAGGCCGGCGTAGACATTGTAGCGCATAATCCCGCCCACCAAGAAGCCCACGGGGCCCTGGAGCGTATAGCCGTAGAATTGGCCGTTGCCCGCCTTGGTGATGGCTGCGCAACGCTCCAACAGCTCGCTCCAAGTATCCGGCCAATCTGTCGGATCCAAGCCCGCCTTTTCGACCACCTGCGGGTTGGATTCAAAGGCAAAAACACCGGTCCTCAACGAGATGCCGTACAATCTGCCGTTGGCCATAGAGTTGGCCTGCACGCCAAGGATCAGATTATCATAGATGCCCGCTTCCTTCAGTGGGTCGTCCAGAGGGAGGAAAGCGCCGATGCGCGCGTACGGCTGGATAAAGCTCTCCCCCACGATGATATCCGGCGCCGTGCCGCCCAGCAGGCCGGTCACCAGATTCTGGCGCAGCACCTCATCCCAACCCATATCCCTGTTCTCGACCGAGACGTCCGGCAACTTGTCCTTCAAGATCGGATAGAGGGCATCCTGATAGGGCTTCCATTGGGTGATGGTGGGATCTATTTCTCCCAGCGACCAGGTGATCAGCTTGATGGGGCCACGCGTAGGTTTTGGCGCCTCGACCGGCTTCTCAACGATGCGGGTGACCTCTTTTTCGACCTCGACCGCCTCCTTGACCACAACGGTCTCTTTGACCAGCTTCTCGACCTCTTTTTCGACGACGCGGGTCACCTCGACCACCTTGGGCTGGCAACCCGTCAACGCGGCGGCAATCCCTCCGGCGATGATGCCGGCGCGTCGCAAGAACCCTCTGCGTGAAAGGCGTACTTCAGACATGTCCTCGTCCTCCTAACTAAAATGAAAATAGCTCGTTGGTAATGACCGATTCG
>JACIWY010000738.1 GCA_014360745.1 Chloroflexota bacterium | reverse complement strand
CGCTTGGTTCCCGGCGATGTTTTCCACCACGGCATTAAATTCGACGACGATGAATTCCTGATCGGAATCGCTATCGTTATTCACGACGGTGCCAAACTTGAAATACGGGTCAGTACCACTCCCATAGGTATCGTTATTCGTCGTCGCGCTACTGGAAACGGCTTCATCGGGCAAGACAAAAGTCGGCGTAATGCTCGCCACGTTGCTCTCGTTGCCCGTTTGTTGCAGGCCCACGCCAGAGAGCGTGGTCGAGGTGATACCGATCGGCCCGTTCGACACAAAGGCCACTTTTGCCGTGCCATCGTTCAAAAAGCGCAAGCCGGTAGGCAGTTGATCTTGAAACTGGAGATCTACAGCCGTCCCTTCCGCCAAGCGTGCCACCAGCCGATAGCGCACGATCTCGCCGATGGCGACCCGTTCTGTGCCAGCGACGCTCGTCGTATGGGCTTCGGAAGTCGCCACAATGCTCTTTGCAGGCGCGGGCGCGAATACCGTAAAGGTTGCAGAGCCTGTATCGGCATAATCATTCAGGGCGCCTCCTGGGCCATCAGCCCCGGTACGCTCGGTGGAACTCGTGTTGTAAGCCGAGCGTTGGCCGGGGGCGCCATCGAGGCTCGTCCAGTAGACCGTCGCCGTGTTCTGAACGGATTGCGAAGGCGCCGCAAGATAGGAGACCGTGCCCCATACGGTGAGGGTGATCGTACGGCTGGTGCTCCACGGCATATCGAACGACACACCTGGCCTGGTTTGGAGCGTCCAGCCGGTGCTATCAGAACCGACCAACTCGAAACTGGCCGCCGTCACGATGCCGGCAGAATCGGCCACGCTGAACGATGGCGACACGATGAGCGATGCCCCGCTCCCCGTCTTGGGCAAGGGATCGGAAAAAGTCACATCAAAAGCATCTGCGCCGCTTGAGCCTGCGTGCTTGAGGGTGATGGTATAGGTGATCCAATCCCCCGCATCGGCCGTGCTGCGGTTGACCATCTTGACCGCATCGAGGGCCGGTTCGATGACCGTCACATTCGGCGCAGATACGGCGCCCAGAGATCCCCCCGTCCAAGAGAACACCGCCGAGTTATTCAGGAGGATGCCACTTTGGTTGCCCACCACATTCAACACGACCGCGCGATAGCCAAAGGTGAGCACCTCGGCGGTGGCATTATCGGTGTTCGTGTTCGTGATCGTCCCCAAGTTCCAGGTGATGGTACGGCCATTATTCGTGATGACCGGCGTGGTCGAGCCGGAAAGCGTTACCTCAGCGGGGTTGGAGTTCGTAAAGCCCGGCACAAAATCCACAAAGGCTAGGCCATCATCGAGCGTATCCA
>JACIWY010000737.1 GCA_014360745.1 Chloroflexota bacterium | reverse complement strand
TATGGGTCGGATCGGAGGCGCAAGTGCAACAGCGACCCCATCCTTGCCAGCGCCACCTCCTAAAGGGCAAAGGAGCCTTGGGAAAGGCGGGCATTTGAATACGCAATGGGAGCGCGGCTGTCCTCGCTCGTCGAACTTGGGCAAAGCCCCGCGCCCCGATTGAGCGCGCAATCGCCGTGCAAGCACGATCGATGAATCGGATCCGATTAGGCCGTGGCCCGCGAGATACGGGCCAGGATGCCGTTTTGGACCGCGCGGCTTCGGGGGCTATTCTAACCCCGCTTCGCGCAGCGCGCCCACCAGACTTTCGTAGCTGGGCGCCAAACCCACAAACTTGACCAAATCGCCGATCACCAGCGCCGGAGCGTTGGTGATGTGTTGCTCTTCCATCTCGGGGCAGCGGCCGGTATGCATGACGATCTCGACCTGATCGCCGTATTCGCTTTCGATGCGTTTGAGCAGCCTTTTCACGGCCACGCCGCCGGAACAAGGGGGAACGGATACAAAAGCCTCGATCTTTATTTTAGACATAGCCCGCCCTCCCGCAGCGCGTTGTTGAGCGTGGCCTCGCTAGGGCACATCCCCTCGATGCGGATGGTGCCGTTCACCACCGCCGCCGGCACACAGAAGAGGCCGTATTCTTCGAACTTGCCCATGCCTTCCTCGCCGGTGTATATAGTGAGCTCCAATTCCTCATCGCTGTACTTGGCCTTGACCCGTTTGGCCAGCTCGATGATGGCTACACATCCGGGGCACGGCGGATCGCCGCTAAACACCTCGAGTTTGACCATTTGTCACCTCTTTAAATATTGGGCGATGTGGGTAGCCAGCTCTTGAGCGCGAGCGACCTTGCCGCGGGCTACAACTTGGTCTTCTACCACGATGGTGGGGGTTGACATCAAGCCGTAGGGCTCGGCCTCGGGCCCCAGCGCGTCGAGCTTCACAACCTGCACTTGCCCGGGAAACTCTTGGGCCGCCTTGAGCGCCTCTTGCTCTGCCCGCTTGCATTTGGCGCAAGGTGGAATAGTGCCAAAGACTTTGATGGTTACCATAGCTTCCAATTTCCTCCGGTGATAAAAGTTGGCCTTGCTTGAGCTTTGTAATCAGATGGCATCCATGGGGCTCGCCATGCCTAGGACGCGCAGGCAAAGGAAACGAGCTGTGGCTTTTGAATACTCTTCCCCGCCCCTATATTCAAAACTTTGAATATAATAGCCAGGGGTGCGCTTCTTGTCAAGGGGGCACGAGCCAAATTTCGTGACGTTTTTTTACTTGTGACAGCCGGATAAGTAGCCCTTTCGGCATGTATGGTGTAGGGTGGCCGCCCT
>JACIWY010000736.1 GCA_014360745.1 Chloroflexota bacterium | reverse complement strand
AATATGAGGGCAAATTGCTCTTTGCCAAAGTGAACACCGACGAAAACCCCGAGACGCCCGGTAAACTGGGCATCCGTGGCATCCCTACGTTGATCCTATACGTAGACGGTCGGGAGACAGAACGGATGGTAGGTTTTGCGCCCAAGCAGGTGCTCAAGCGCAAACTGGACGCCGCGTTGGCCGCATCTCAGACCAAATAGCGTTTCTACCCTATGAAGGCGCGGCTTTTCAGCTTCTGGCGTCAGAATTGGCCAACGGTTCTTGTCGTGGTTGCCTTGGTAGGGGGCTATTTGGCCTTGCATACACGCCCCAGTGAGATCGGCTCGGCCGGCGAGTTCGTCGCCGGCCTCCGCCAGGGCGAGCCTACCGTGGTCGTGTTCTATAGCAACACTTGAATGGCCTGCCTATTGGCCAAGCCCGTCGTCGACGGGATCGAGCGCGAACTGGGAGACACGCGCCTGGTGCGGATCAATGCCATGAGCCGTGCCGGCGGCATCATCGCCATGGGGTATGGCGTCCGTGGCGTGCCCACGCTCATCGTCTTTGACGGCGAGGGCAAGATCGTGTTGACCCAAGTGGGACGCCTGAGCAAGGAGCCCGTCTTACAAGCCGTGCGCAAACTTTGACGAGAAGGGGGAAATATGCCTATCTACGAGTATCGTTGTCAGGAATGCGGGGCCCAATTCGACAAGTTTGTGCGCTCGATGAAAAACGAGGAGCTGGTCATCGAATGCCCCAAGTGCGGCAGCAAGGAATGCAAAAAGAGCTTTTCGCTCTTTGGCACCAGCTCTGGCAGCGCTGGCGCTAGTTCGCTAGCTTCGTGCGCACCTTCCGGTTGAGGCCTCCCCAGACGGGGCTAGGTAGCCCCAAACGGTTGACGAGAGAACCTCTCGTCGAGGAGAAACGCGATGTTATCTTTGGAAGCCCGCCAGGATTTGCTCAGGCGGCTGCGCAAAATTGAGGGGCAGACACAGGGCATCCAGCGTATGGTAGAGGAGGGACGCGAGTGCGTCGACATCCTCAACCAGCTGGCCTCGGTGCGGGCCGCCACTCGCCGGGTCAGTATGGAGCTGATGCGCTATCACCTCATGGCATGCCTGAGCAAACCCGATTGCCTCAACTCGGAGCAGGTCGTCGACGATATGCTCAATTTGCTGACCCGAGCCTAAAGAAGGTAAAAGATGGAACTGTTTGGCATCCCGTTGCGCGACCTGGTCATTCCAGGAATAGTCGTATTCTGGATTCTACTCAACTTGTTCGTGTTACCGAGATTGGGCATCCGCACCTGAATGTCGGAAGCTTGCGATGTGAGGGACTCACATCCTACCGA
>JACIWY010000735.1 GCA_014360745.1 Chloroflexota bacterium | reverse complement strand
TACTATCTAGGATCTGTAGTTTGCCAACCATAGTTACGTATAGTATATACTCATCTAGTTTGAGAAGCAATCATTACATAGCCGCAACGTGTGCGAGAATCTGCCCCCCTTGAGATTGGCCTCGTCTCACGTTGCGGCCTCAATGTGGAGATGCGTATGGCGCGAGAGAAGCGTCGTTCACGGGTTATATTGCCATGCTGTATCAGCCGCGTGGCTGGTCGGCAGCAAGTGGCCATCCTGCTGGCCGCAGCGGGCGTGGGCTCGCACAATCGCTGCCAACGCCTGATCGCCGAAGGGCGAGTGGCTGTCAACGGGCAACCGGTGCGCCAAGCCGGGGAGCGCGCCGATCCACTCCAGGACGTGCTCACCGTAGACGGCGCGCCGGTGCGCATGGAGAATTTTTGCCTCTACCTGGCCTTTCACAAGCCGTATCAAGTCCTGCCCACCTTTACAGACAAGGAGGGGCGGGCGACGTTGGCAGATTATGTGCCGCTGCCGGGCGTTTATGCCGCCGGGCGGCTCGACTATGACAGCGAGGGGTTGATGATCCTGACGAACGATGGCTGGCTCAACCATCGTCTCACCCACCCTCGTTTTGAACATCCCAAAACGTATCTCGTCCAAGTGGAGCGCATTCCCTCGCCGGAGGCGATCGAGGCGTTAAGGCGCGGCGTGGAGATCAAGGGGAAACGCACACGACCCGCGCAAGTCGAGTTGCTCCTCGACGACGAGGTCCCCGATGTTTCCCCGCGCTCGGTGCCGATCCGCTATCGCAAACATGTGCCCACGGCATGGTTGCGCATCGTGCTGTACGAGGGACGCAAGCGGCAGATACGCCACATGACGGCCGCCGTGGGGCACCCAACGTTGCGGCTTATCCGCACGGCCATCGGGCCGATCGAGCTCGGCGAGCTTTCGCCCGGAAGTTGGCGCCATCTGACGGAGGAAGAGCTCCGTCGGTTGGCGAGCTCTTGGCAGCCTCTACATAAATAGCCTATCCCGCGACGTTCCTAGAGTTGACAGATCTGTCATCCACAAACAGGGCCTTGTTCATCTTGCTATCACTTCCCTCTGCCATAATATCGCCAGAAGATAAGGCTGATGGGCGCGACGGCAAATAACGGGAGAACCAGGATGGTGGGGTTGACGATCTTTGGGTTGGTGTTGTGTCTGGCGCTTTTGACCACCGGCAATCGTTCTGTCCAAAAGCCGAGATCGCGCCGGTAAGGCGGAGCAGGGCGCACTTTTTTGATAAACATACCGGTCGAGGCGTCCTCGGTTCTATAAGCCGGGACGAGAACACCCTAGATGCGACGGGGCGCTGAAGCGGGATCAGCG
>JACIWY010000734.1 GCA_014360745.1 Chloroflexota bacterium | reverse complement strand
GGGCCAATCGGACGACGAGGAGAGCCTGCAGGCCAGCATCCGCTCGCTGACCAACTTGACGCGCATGGCGGAAAAGTATCGAGTAGTGCTCTGCGTCAAGGCCCATGTGGGCGCGGCCATTTACAATACCCCGACGACCCTGCGCTTAATGGAGGCGATCCCCTCGCCCTATTTTGGCATCGATATGGATCCCTCTCACATCCACCGCGCGGGCGAGAACCCGGTAGAAGCCATCGAAGCAGTCGTCTCGCGGGTGCGTCACGTGCACATCCGCGATTGCAAAGGCCGTCAGAGAGGCCCCGGCGCGCCCGAGCTGCAAGTGAACGGGCGCGGAGACATCGACCTGGTGGGCTATATCCGCGTGCTCCACGAGCATGGTTACGAGGGGGCACTGGATCTGGAGATCATCGGCGCCAAAGAATACCCGCTGACCCATTGCGCCATGATGGCCGCCGAAGCGAGGGGCCACATGCAAGCTTGCCTTCAGGCCTGTGGGGCGAGATAGGATAACCCGCGCCGAACAAAAACCTCGGAGAGGACCATCCCCTCCGAGGTTTCTAGTGCGCGGCGATCAACCTTTGACCGCACCGGCCGCCAGGCCGCTCACCACATAACGTTGAGACAGGATATAAAGCACGACCACCGGCAGCATAGCAAAGAGTGAACCGGCCATCATCGGGCCGACCATGTAATAATCCGAGCGGTAGAACTGGGTCAGCCCGACGGAGAGCATCCGCCGACGCTCGTCTTGGGCCAGGATGAGAGCAAAAATGTACTCGTTCCAGACGCCGTTAAAGGTAAAGATGGACGAAGCCACGATGCCGGGCACCGAAAGCGGGATGACAATATGCCACAATGTGCTCAGCCGGTTGCAGCCGTCGATAAGCGCCGCCTCTTCCATCTCTACCGAGATACTGCGCAAGTAACCCATGAGCAGCCAGGTGCAAAAAGGCACGCTAAAGCTCATGTTGGCCATGACCAGCCCCATGTACGTATTCTGCAGATGCAGACGAATGATGATCAGATACATGGGGATGAACATAAGCGACCCTGGGATCAGGTACACGAATAGCACACCCCGGGCAATAACGGAACGCCCCCGAAAGCGCAATCGGGTTAAGGCATAGGCCGCCAACGTGGCGATAACCAATACGATGCCGGTAGTGGTAAAGGCCACAATGGCCGAATTGCGCATATAGACGGGGATACGAAAGGATTGGATCACCGCCTGATAATTCGCCAGGGTCGGCTGCCTGGGGAACCAGGTCAGCTCCGAATAGATCTCCCGCTCCGTTTTGAACGAGGTGGTTATCATAAAATAGAGCGGAAAGATGATAAG
>JACIWY010000733.1 GCA_014360745.1 Chloroflexota bacterium | reverse complement strand
AGGCGGGCCGGCCAAAAATGGTGCGCGTTATCTGCCGGCTTGTCTGGAGAGCCATATGCCCCTCGACTTGGTGATCATCATGCTGGGCACGAACGATCTCAAATACCGCTTTTCGCTGACGGCATACGATATCGCCAACGGCGCCGGCGTATTGGTGGATATGGTCAAGGCCAGTGGATGTGGTCGTGGATCCGGCGAGTTTGGCTCCGGCGCCGCGCCCGAGGTATTGCTCATCGCCCCACCGCCGCTGACGCGCTTGAGCGAATTCCAACATATCTTTTACGGCGGTGTGGAGAAATCGGCACATTTCGGCCAAGAGTATCGGCGCGTGGCCGAGGAGCGAGGTTGTCACTTTCTCGACGCCGGGGAATTCCTTGTCTCCAGCGATGCCGATGGGGTGCATTTCGACCCCGAAGGACAAATCACCCTGGGCCGGAAGGTGGCCCAACGCGTTCGGGAGATTTTTGGCCAAACGACATAGCGAGCCGCGAGATCAAGATTCCCGCAAGCGGCGATAATAGGAATGCAGTGTATAGAGCACGGCACACGGGTTATGGCCGGTGACGCGGTCTTTGGCGACGAGCACGGTCACTGGCGCGTGTGAGTGGCGGAAAAAGAGGCTATCGTGGCCCACACAGAGGCCGATGGCCACATTGAGATGGGTTCCTACGGTATTCAGCACTTCCGCCTGGCCGATGGGGTTGCAAAGGGCCTCAAACTGGCCGGGCCGGATTTTCTCCTCGTCGGTCAGGCCGATCTCCTCCTTGGGGATGTTGCCCATCTTGCAACATACCGCCTCTACTTCAAAGCCATTGGCCAAGGCGATCTCTTGAAAGAGGCGCGCCTCGCGCAATAGGCCCAAACAAGAGGCAATGCCCAGCCGCGTGGCACCGATGCGCCGAGCAAAGCTCATCACCTCTTCGACCCGCGTCTCCAAGGGGTAACGGTCGGCTTCGGTGCGCGCGGCGGCCAGGGCCAATGCGCGCGTCTCGGGGTTCTCGTACTGCGCTCGTGCTTTGAGCAGGGCCTCCTCTGCCCGGAGCATCGGGCAATCATCGGGGACCTCTTTCTCCCCAGGAGCAGCCGCACAAGCCTGAAAACCGCATGTAGGGCAATGAAAGGTCATCTCATCCTCCATAATGGCAACCTCCCGCGGGCCGGCCTGCGGGAGGTTGCTTCATGCGCTATAGATCCAGATCATCGGCCACATAGCCGAGATCCATCTCCTCAAGCGTCTCGCGGGTGGGCCAGCCACGGGCGTCCCAGCCAATGCGTCGGTAATACTCCTGTACCATAGTCTCCCAATGAGGTTGGATCGAGATCCCCTCGGCAGGGCCATCCAC
>JACIWY010000732.1 GCA_014360745.1 Chloroflexota bacterium | reverse complement strand
CGTGTACACTTTTATCAGCAGACAAGAAGAGGCGGCCATCTTCCTACCCAAAAGGGGTTTGCTGCCAATGTCCCTTTGGACGGCTATTACATTCCCACGCGCTATCCCAGAGCTGGTGCGCCAAAAGCTACGCCCAGAGGGCCAAACTGCTTCAGAACTGTGATCTCCCAAAGCTATCTTGACATATCGGCGGAGACATGGCAAACTCGCGCCTGTGGCTATGCGAAGGAGGGTGATGTCATGGCTGCCGAACATGTCGAACAATTGGAGCTCTTCCCCTTTGGCAATATCCGAGAGGTCTTGAACCTGCCCCCACCACCGCCTCTGCGCCCCTCCGATGCGCTTCGGGCCGCCTTCCGCCCTTTTTCCGAGTATATGCAAGCCAAAGAGTTTACCGCAAACACGATCAAAGCCTTTCTCAACGACATGAACCTTCTCGCCGAGTATCTTGGCGAAAAAGCCACGCTGGAGGATTGTTCTACCCACAAGCTAGAGGGCTTTTTGCACTGGCTGCGCTATGAACGCGACGCTCCTTGCTCTCTGCGCTCGCTAGATCGCCGTATCACCACGCTCAAGGTCTTTTTCCAGTGGCTCGCAGATCATCACGTGCTGCCCGATAACCCCGCCGAGCCACTGGCCCACTACGGTGCCGCATCGCCCCTGCCCGAGATCCTCAGCGACGCTCAGCTAGACGCCTTGCTACACCTTACCCGCAGCATGCGCGACGCTTCCGAAAGCCCCGATGCCCGCCCGCATCTCTTGCTCACCCTGCTATTAGATACGGCCATCAAAAAGGCCGAATGCCTCCGCATCCGGCTCGAACACCTGGATTTGAGCGATCTCAACCAACCCAGTGTCTACATCCACTACGAGAAGCCGAGGCAGCGCTTCAAGCAGCGACGCCTCGCCCTGGGTGCGGAGTTTGTGCCCACCTTTGAGCTTTATATGCGCCGCTACCAGCCCAAAGAGAGGCTCTTTGAATGCACCGGGCGCAACCTGGAATATGTGCTGCACAACATCTCCGATCTGGCCCGCCTGGGCACCCGCGTGACCTTTGAGATGCTGCGTTGGACCTCGGCGGTGCGTTCTTACAAGGCGGGGATGGATGCGGAGCGCCTACGCCGCCGGCTGGGCCTGTCTCAGATCGCCTGGCATGGAACCTGGCCCATCCTGCAAAAGCTGGCCGAGGGTCCCCTATAAAGAGGCGAGACACTCTAAACCGGAGGCCAGCCAACGCCGCGCCGTCTCCAAATCCTCCGGCGTATTGATATTAAAAAAAGATAGCCCTTGGGGGTCATAACGGGCGATCTCCGCCGGCTCTATATACCGGACGCGCAAACCCTCATAGAAATGGATCACCCG
>JACIWY010000731.1 GCA_014360745.1 Chloroflexota bacterium | reverse complement strand
CCGATCATCCTCGTTCTCCCATTGACAAATCCAAGCTCATTCACCGAACCATAATCGGCCCGGTGTGGTGGATAGAATGGCTTCCTTCTCCGCCTCCGTCAAACCCAATTCCTGGGCAAAGCAGCGGAAGGCCTGTGTATAGGTAGCTTTAGGCGTCCATAACTCGGTGGGAAAGTCACTACCCCATATACAGCGCTCCGGCCCATAGGCATCGATCACCGCACGGAGCAAGGGGTAGGTATCCTCGAAGGGGTACTCTTGCGCCGAGCTGTCCACCAACCAGGTTAACTTGGCGTACAAGTTGGGATATCTGGACAGGGCCAGGCAACGTTGCAACGTCTCCCCTTGGAGGCCGTCTACGGCTTTGGGGTACATGCAGTGATCGAGCACGACGGGCAGTTCGGGGTGACGCCGCAACATGACCTCGAGTTGGTCGGCCAGATCAACATGGATGAGTACGTTGATCACGATGCCGAGTTCCTCTGCCATGGACCAAAGAGCGTCGACCCCCGGGTGGTCCAATCGAGAGCGGTTTGGCGCACCGGGCACGCTGCGCATGCCACGCACGTTATAGTCGGCCACGTAGCGGCGTAGCAACTCCGGGCTGGCTGGGTCGTCGGGATTCAGGGTGCAGACACCAACCATCCAAGGGGCGTTAGCGCGGGCCGAATCGCTGATAAAGCGGTTGTCCCATTCGTAGGCGGTGCTGGTGTGGATCGCCACCACCCGCTCGATACCGTTAGCCGCCATCTCCCTCCGCAGGTGCTCGATGGTGCCGGTACCAGCCGGGGGGCGCAAAGGCCGGGGGATCATCGGATAGCGCTTTTCGTCTGGGCTATAGATATGGGCGTGCGTGTCGGTATATGGCATAGTCATCTCCGATGAAAAAGGGTTGCAGGTAGGAACATTGAAAAGGTAGGAAGCTAATAAAGCGAAGGCGCGCTGACGATGCCATGATCGATGAGCCAGCTCAACGACTCGTAGATCGCCTCCAACGAGCTATAACGTGGCTCATAGCCAAGCAGGCGTTGGGCTTTGGCCATGCTGCAATTTGGGCTGTGTGCGATGTGGTCCCAGGTCATCTGCGCCTCTTCGGCGGTCACGGTCTGGCGCCAGGCATCCCAGGGCATAAAGGTCAATCGGGCCTCCCGCCCGAACCATCCGGCGACATGATGGGCATAGCCCCGCAGCGTCAACGCCGCCGGTGAGACGGCGTGGAAACTCTGGCCCACCGCGTTACTCCAATTGGCCAGGGCGCGCATAAAGAGTTGGGCCACATCGTCGGCATGGACATGGTGCAGGGTCTCCATACCCAAATTGGGCAGTGCCAGCTCCATACCGGCGGCGAGCTTTTCAAAAACCA
>JACIWY010000730.1 GCA_014360745.1 Chloroflexota bacterium | reverse complement strand
TTCTTGCGCCAAGCGCGCTTTACACGCCTTGTACTCGCGCAGGACCGCTTCGAGCTCCGCCCCATCGAACGTGGCCTCTGCCCTCAAGTAGATTTCATCGAGCGCCTCGATACTGGGCGCACGCTGCAGTGAGCGAAGCGCACGGTGCAGCAGTTTTTGGCGCTCCTGCGCCTCATCAGGCGCAGGGATGGGCGAGACGATGGGGGCCTCCTTCGAGGGGCTTGCTTTTGCCGGGGCCGGTTCGCTTGCCCGTTCGGCAGCCGCCGTCTTGGGCGCGGTTCCCGTGCCCCCCGCGGTTCCCGTGCCCCCACTAGCCGCAGCGATGGGGCGTACTTCAGCGCTTGGACGCGCCGGCGCAAGGATTTCTCCGGTTTCTGCATCGACCTCCGCATCCGACATGTCGAGCGGCTCGTCGGGTTGCTCGACGACCGGGGGCGCGTAGGTGCCAGAGGCCACTTCGTCGAGCTTCAGCCCCTGGGCATGCCCCGATTCATGCAAGGAATCCATCGCCATGGCAACGGCCAGTTCTGCCGAACGGGGCAACTCCTTGCACAGTTGCCGCACAACGGTTTTTAGGCCCATCTCGGTGGGATGCGTATCCCAAGGGGTTTTCTTGTTGAACCGTCGCGCCGCTTGATACGTTTGGCTCGCATCCCGGATTTCTTCCACTTTTTTGCGCGACATAATCTTGATCTTGCGCAATCCATCCCGGTAGACCGCCACGGCGTAGTAGCCCACGACCTCGCCGCGATCTTCTTCCGAGGCAGGAAACCCATTGGGCAGCGTATAAGGGATGTGCTCGAAGTCGACGTGCATCCCCAGGCGTGTCTTGCACTGATCTTTTTCGCGTACTTCGAACGCATAAATATCGGAGATGACCCCGGTGTTGCGTGCAAGTTTGAGCAACCCTTGATAGCCGATGTAGAGGTTGCACACGCTCCCCTCGCGGCCCTTGACCGGCACGAGATAGGCCTCACCCAAGTGAGACGAAATATCCAGTCCCAGTTGAGAGGCTTGAATGATCGCGGCAAAGACACTGCGCGGTTGGCAATTTTCGAGCAACGGATTGAGCCGATAGGCCGTCTTGGCCGCACGCACAATGCGCTCGACCTCCCCTTGCATGTGCTTGGGCAAGGCCTTGGCGACCTCATCCTTGTACTTCTCGATCATTTGCTCGAAGCTCATACTCGAACCCCCTCCTGACTGATTGGCTTCAGCCGCTTGTTGAGGGCGCATGTTTTTGAATGCTTGCATAGCCATGGCGATCTCCTTTTGCTTTCAATCCATCACGTTCAGAAAAATGATTTCTTTCCCATCCCAACGCGCCACGTGCTGGCCGGCGAGATGCCCGGCACAGGCTCGGGC
>JACIWY010000073.1:2663-11915 GCA_014360745.1 Chloroflexota bacterium | reverse complement strand
CAATAAAAGTGATATACCACATGTAAAAAACACTTGTACAACTAAGATCAGGGGAAGATATAAGATCCACACCGTAATACTAATGTTAAATATAAATAAGAATAAAATAAGTATAGGTAGAGCAAGGATGAAATTTACAAAATTGGATAGAACGCTCGATATGGTCAAGATTTCACGGGGAAAGTATACTTTTTTGATCAGATGCCCATTGCTCGAGATACTGTTCAGGGCGCTTACGACCGATGTGCTGAAAAAGTTCCATGGTAAGAGGCCGCATAATACAAAAACAGGGAAATGTGGCACGTGGAAATTGGGCAACATGACGGTAAATACAATAGTAAAAACGACCATTAAAAGCAAAGGATTTAGCAAAGACCAGAAAAAACCCAAAGCAGAGTTCTTGTAGCGCACCTTTAAATCACGGATGACCAGATTCTCGATCAATTCGCGATAATCGAGGAGGTGGCAAAATCTGTTGATCATGGTCTCTTCTCCGACGATGTCGGCAGATGTTCCCAGGATGCAGCAAGCCGCATTACGCCTACATAAGGTATAGCCTGGCCGCGTACCACGCGGAAGGGGTACCAGTGACTGAGATAATCATAACATTCGCTATCGTCGGCTTTATGCACGGCGACCGAGAGCAGATACTCTCCCTCCAAAAGCGGCAGACGCTCGATATGAAAACGTACTTCGCCTGTGCCAACGATATGGGGTATGTGATAATTGGCCATGGCGGTGTTGCAACCGCTGATATGCAAACCATCGACCCGATGGATGGCTACGCCAAAGGCCGGCTCTTGGATCGGTTCAAAGGCCCGATATTGGAAGGCAATGGTAACCGGTTGGTCGGCGGTCAGCTTTGTCAGTGGGTGACCGTCCTTATCGAGAAAACGGACATCGGTGATCTCGGCCCGGCGGGAGCCCCAACGGCGTGGCTGGCATCCCGCGGGGAGAGATTCTGAAAGAGGGTTTTCCTCGATGGGGGCTTTGCACGGAGGTGGATTATCGTCGATACAGGCAGAAAGGGCCAGGGTCTGCTCCATGTGATTGCATACGGGTTCGGCGGGCTGTGTCTCATGAGGCGTTGTACCTGCCCAAGTAGCCGCCGCGTCAGGATCGACCGCAGCCAGATAGTGCGGAATGACCGCCTTTGGTTCGCCTTCGTCGTGCAGACGGCCTTCGTCGAACCAAAGGACGCGGTCACATAGGCGCTCTACGGTCGCCAAGTCATGGGAGACAAAGACGATGGTCACACCTTGCGAGCGCATCTCCTCGATACGTTGGATGCACTTATGTTGAAAGTGCTGGTCGCCTACGGCCAACACCTCGTCGATCAACAAGACATCAGGATGGACGTTGATCGCTGCCGCAAAGGCCAGCCGCACATACATTCCCGAGGAGTAAAACTTGACCGGAATATCGACAAAGCGCTCCATCTCGGCAAAGGCCACAATGTCGTCGATCTGTCGCGCCAGCTCGCGACGCGGCAGCCCAAGCATAGAGCCATGGAGATAGATGTTCTCGCGACCGGTTAGTTCAGGGTGAAAGCCTACCCCTAGTTCTAACAGCGCCGACACCCGACCATCGACCTGAATCCGGCCCGATGTCGGCTCAAAAATGCGCGTCAGCAGTTTCAAACAGGTGCTTTTGCCCGAGCCGTTGGAGCCGATGATCCCGATCATCTCGCCGGCTTGGACCTCAAAGGAAATATCTTGGAGCGCCCAGAGCAGTTCCTTGGGCCGATGGCGAGGCCGACGCAACAAGAAACCTAACACCAATTCCTGGAAGGAACGCGGTCGCTCCGGCTCCAAAGTGAAACATTTGGATACATGGTGAAGCTGGATAATGGACATGACCCTCTTTTTACTGGCGTAATAGCCTTATCAAGGCAGGCTGGGCCTGCCGATGTGCAGACAGGGCTTTGACGCCGTCAGGGATCTGATGGTAAAAGAACGTTCAACCAAACATCGCCAAAAGGAGTGCTATATTCTATGATCATCGACGCGCACATCCATCTGTGGAATCGTCTGCATGGCACCGAACAGGGGATCGACCGCGAAGCCCTGCGTTGGGGGCAAGCCCGACAGAACGGGCGTATCTATTATGCCACGCCTCCCGCTTTTGAGGATAGCCTCAGTACATATGAGCGTGCCCTAGCCCACATGGAATGGTTAGGGATCGACCGGGCCGTCGTCTTGCAAGAGCTCATCGATGGCAAACAAGATGACTATTTGGCCCAGGTGCGACGCGAATGTCCCCAACGATTTTCTTGTATGGCGCTCTTTGATCGGTGGACCTATGAGGACCCCATGGCCGCTTTTGCCGAAGCCATCGAGGCTAAAAGGCTTCAAGGCTATTTGGTCAAGACTCCCGATCCTTTCTCCGAATTGGCCATATCGCGCCTGATACCGCTTTGGCAAGCTTGCGCCGAGCGGGGGCTACCGATTGTGCTCAAGAATGGCGCCCCGGCGGATATCGTCAAGCTCGTCACCGCCGTGCCAACGCTGAAGGTCGTACTTTCACACTTTGCCGGAGCCCTGGGCAACGGCGAGGAGCATGAGAAGCGGCTCGCTATCGCTGCCGAGTATGAGAATGTCTTTATAGATACCGGTGGCCTCAATCATCTGCGCAAACATCCATGGCCCAAATCGGTTGAGCAGATGCACCATGCCGTAGAACGGGTCGGCGCGAACAAGATCGCCTGGGGCTCGGATTATCCACGCCCCACCCTCGTGGCCGACGCAAGTTATAAGCAACAACTCCAATTTATCACTGAGTTATGCACCTTTCTCAGCGATGAGCAACGCGAACAGATTCTAAGCGGTACGGCCTTGCGCGTGTATAAATGGGACGATTAGAAAGCTCACCACGCGCGCGAATCAGGCACCGGTAACCATCGTCCGCCCTCGGCAATCGATTGTTGGCTCACCAAGCCCGGCAGGGTCATATCCATGGCTTCGTCGATGCCGATGGGCGGCTCTTTATTTTCCAGAATGGCCTCCACAAAATCTGATATGACATAAAAATCGCCACCGCCGTGGCCTGTTTGATGCGCTTGCTCCTCGCGGCGGAGCCAACTTGCGGGCAGAAACTCGGCAAACTCTTCCAGGTCATGCCAAACGTTGGGCTCGGGGCAGCGAGAGCGTAGCCAGATGCGGTGGCGCCCTCCGGGCCAGCGCGCCGATTCGTAGCAGCCGTCGGTGCCTTGGAGCTGATAGTTGGCCATGGCGTGGGGCCTATCGGAAAGCATGTCCACGCGAATTTTGACCAAGCCGCCGCTGTGCATCTGGCACAGCATCACGCATGAATCCTGGTTTTCGTACAGGTCGCCACGAGGATCTCGGTAATGATGGCCGCTGCCGGCGCAGCAAACCCGCTCGACCCTGTCGCCTGGCATCCAGCCCAAGATCGGCCCCAAACTATGGGTGCCATAAGTGATCCCGTCGATTCCCGTTTGCCAACGCCGCCGCCAGCGGGTGATCTCATTGAGACCCTTTAGTTCATGTAAATACTCTCCATCGGCGAAATAGGTCTGGCCAAAAAGTCCCTGGCGAACCAACTCGCGCACCAGGATATTAGGGCGTGTATAGACATAGTTCTCGGCCATCATATAGATCGCATCGCTCGCCCGACAAACGCGGACCAGCTCGCGACATTCCTCGATAGATACGCCGGCGGGCACTTCGCTAAGAACATGGATGCCGCGTTGCAGTGCAGCGATAGCCTGGGGGACGTGAAGAGGCATCGGCGTGCCAATGACGACCGCGTCTATACCCGACTCGTCGAGCATACGCTCGTAATCGACATATTCTTGTTCTGCTCCCAAGCGTTCGGCAGCGCTGTGTAGTTCATCTTGGCGGATATCGCACACGGCGTGAATGCGCGCCCCTTCTAGCATTTGAAAGACGCGCCCAAAGCTTCCTCCACGCCCGCAAGCGCCGACGATGCCAAAACGGAGCGGTGCTGCGACCATTTGCACCTCCTCGTATATACCTAACGCGCAGCGCGCAGGCCCAGCGCACTCAGGCCTTTACTAATCAGATCATAAGCGATCTGGGCCTTGTCCGCACGCATCCACGAAAAAGTCTCCACCGAAATATAGCCCTCATAGCCTATCTCGCCCAAGGCGTGGGCAAAGGGCAGGAAGGGCAGCTCATCGCCCTCTTCGCCGGGCACCAAGAACTTGTTGAAGGGATATTTGCCCGCCACGCCTTTTTGATGGCAGTGGGTGATGTAAGGTCCCACGCGACGTACGGCCTGTTCCACATCGGCACCGAGGATCCAAAAATTGGTGATGTCACACAACACCTTGAGCCGCTCCGAGCCCACCTGTTCGATGAGATTGAGGCATTTGTCGGGCGAGTCGATAATCTGGCCTTCATGATTATGGATGGCTAGGTTGACGCCTTTTCCCTCGGCATAGGGAGCTAGGGCTTTGAGGGCGGCGATGAGCACTTCCCATGCCTGCTTGTCGCCCTCGGCCAACCAGCCCGGCAGAAAGTTGACATTGCGCGAGCCAAGCTCCACGGCAATGTCGATGAGCAAGCTCCAACGGGCCACGGCACCCTCGAAGTCTTGGTGGGCGAACTGGGCTAGTGGTGGTTGGGTGTAGGGATTAATCGCCACCACCGCCATACCATGCTCGGCCAACAGTGTCCGCGTCTGGTCGAGTTGAGGTGGCAGGGGATCGCCGGTGCGGATATGTGCCTCAGGCCCACAGACGATCTCGATACCATCATAGCCGATATGGGCCAGGTGCTCGATGACCCAGGCCAGGGGCTTGTCGACCATCCCGCCCGAATGATAAGAAATGCCGATCATGGTTTTCTCCTTCAAGGGCTCAGGCCGGCCTGTCCGGCAAAGCGCGACGATAGGCCGCGATGATCTCATCCATCATCCGGTCGATCGCGGGATCGATGATCTGGCGGGCGGGGTCTTGGTCATGCCAGGCAACAGAACGGGCGATCCCCTCGGCAAAGCGAACGGTGGTTTTGAACTCGGGCACCACGCGCTTGATCTTGCTGTTGTCGAACACGACACTGTATGCCTTGTCGCCCAGCAATCCGGCTCCCACATCGGGATATAGCGCCGCGATCAGGTCCGAGGGAATATGTACCAACTCTATATCGTCACAACCGGCGGCACGGGCCATCGTGCAATAGATCTCGTCCCAGGTGAGCACCTCGTCGCTGGTGATGTGAAAGGCCTCACCGATGGCGGCACCGGCGCCGAACAGCCCTACAAAACCGACGGCGAAATCGCTGTTGTGGGTCATCACCCAAAGCGATTGGCCATCGCCGTGCGAGATGATCGGCTTGCCCTGGCGCATGCGCCCGACGACGGTGTAGCCATGCCCGCCCACGGCGCAGGGGATCCAGGTAGGGCCATAGGTGTATGTGGGGCGTACAATGGTCATCGGGAAGCCGTTCTCCCTATAGGCGCGTACCAGCACATCTTCGCAGGCGATCTTGTTGCGCGAGTATTGCCAAAACGGGTTGCGCAGCGGCGTCGATTCAGTAATAACATAATGATTCGGCGGTTTTTGATAGGCGCTGGCCGAGCTGATAAAGACATATTGCCCGATGCGCCCTGCAAAAGCTGCGATGTCACGCTCCACTTGATCGGGGGTGTAACCGACAAAGTTGGCTACGACATCGAAGCGGGTGCTTTCTACGAGCTGGCGCAGTACCTCGGCGTTATTGCGATCACCGATAAAAGAAGTTAGCCGTGGATGCTGTGGCAGGTCACGCTGACCACGGGTGAGCAGGGTCACACGATGCCCACGAGCCAGGCAAAGTTCCACACAGGCGCTCGATATGTTGCCCGTGCCACCGATAAAGAGGATATTCACCAGGCACCTCCAAGAGTTATGGTGTAGATACCGCAACCGGCGGGAGCCATTTGCGTATATTCTCATGAACAAAGTGGATCATAGCACAGGGAGATGTTGGCGTCTAGTGCGGCCCGATTGGTGTGGCCTTTTGGATGCGGACCACTAGGGATGGATAAGGGACAATCGATCAACAAGGAGCAGGTGACATGACAGAGCAGGGTTCCGGCGGCGGGCCTCGGCGTGCCTCCAGCAGTGCCGAGGAATGGAAGGTGATCTTTCAGCAGATCGAGTCTCAAGTGCGCAAGGAAGCGGCGCGGGTGGTCGGTGTGCCTGAGGATGCGGATTGGGCGACCATTGGCCGGCAGACGGATGACACAGTACGGCAGAATGTGGCCAAGAACATCGGCCTTGAGGAGAATACCGACTGGGAAACCATCGGCAAACATATAGAGAAGATGGGGCGCAGCGGCATAGCCCGTTTTATTGGCGCTACGGAGGATGCCGATTGGGCAACCATTGGCCAAAAGGTGGAGGAGCGGGTGCGCAACTTTTTGAACGATGTCTTGGGCCCCAAAAAGAAGGCGGAGGGAACTACAGAAGTGGTGGATCCCTGGAAAAAGGACGAAGGCTGAGCTCTTCGCATCGCCGTTTTCTATTCACCGGGCGCCGGGCGCTGGCCTGCTGCAGACTGCAGATGGGCCACGTACCCGGCGCTTTGCTATTACGGCTGGCGGGCAAGCGTACGGGCGCGTTGACACGGGGGCTTCTGGTGCCATAATAGGAATATCGTTATGGTTTCGATAAAAGGAGGCTGCTTGCCAGGCAGGAGGCTGATCGATGGTTACCCCGATCGAAATTCTTGCCCATGATGGACACATTCCGGCCGTCTTGTTCAGCCGAGATGGGCGCTTGCTCATCTCCGCCGGCATGGATAATCAAGTCAAGCTCTGGTCTGTGCCTTCTTGGCAGCTTGAAGGGCAATGGAAGGCCCACGACAAAAGTGTGAACGCATTGGCCCTCTCTCCCGATGGGCACCTTTTGGTGAGCGGCTCTACCGATGCGACGGCCAAGCTGTGGTCCTTCCCTGCCGGCGCGTTATTACACACTCTGGAAGGGCACAAAAAGACGGTGGCAGCCGTTGCCGTGTCGCCAGATGGGAAGCTCGTAGCTTCTGGCTCTTATGATGATACTGTGCGTCTTTGGTCGGCTGCGTCGGGCGAGGAGGTAGCCGTCCTTAAAGGGCATAAAGGCAATGTGACCGCCCTGGTTTTTGCCCAGCGGGGCCAGGTTTTGCTCAGCAGTGGTATTGGGGATGAGGTTATGCGCTGGCGGCTGCCCGAAGGTGATATGTTGGAACCATTGGCCGGTCATCAAGTGGCCGTGCCTTCCCTGGCCTTGTCGCACGACGGTCGGACGTTGGCCTCGGTCGGCTATGAGGGTTCGGTGCGTCTATGGCGTACGGAGGATTGGGCGCCCATAGCTTCATTGCCCATTGGCGTGGGGGGTAGCTATCCTTTGGCTTTTTCTCCCGATGATCGTTGGTTGGCTTTAGGGACGGAACACAAGGTATTTATCTGGGCGGTCAACACAGGGCGAGCTGCCGAGGAGCTCCAGGTCGAGGTAAAGGGAATCTATAGCTTGGCCTATGCGCCCGATGGGCGTTGGCTGGCGATGGGTGCTGCGGACAGTCGCATTCGTATCTGGCCCCGAGAAATTCGCAATCGACGGAGCAATTTGGGCAGGGAGGGCGATAACTAGCGATCGGTTCCATGGTCAGTTTGCCCGCATCTGCCCTCTGTGCTTAAATGAAGCTGGATATTGGGGGACTGGGGGGAGGTGTTTGATGCAGTATGTACGGCTCGGACGGTCGGGACTCAAGGTGTCCAAGATTTGCCTGGGGACGATGACTTTTGGTCGCGAGGCCGATGAGGAAATGTCTTTCCGGCTTATGGATCGTTTCATGGAGTTGGGCGGCAATTTCTTGGACACTGCCGATCAATACTCGATGGGCGGCTCGGAGGAGATCGTTGGGCGCTGGATCAAGAAGCGGGGTGTGCGCGATCAGATCGTGCTGGCCACCAAGGTGTATACCGATATGGGGCCAGGCCCTAACGACGGTGGGCTTTCGCGCATCCATATCCTCAAGGGGGTAGAGGACAGTTTGCGGCGTTTGCAAACCGATGTTATCGATTTGTACCAGATCCACCGTTGGGATACGAACGCGCCGCCGGAAGAGACGGCCGAGACGTTGAACGACTTGGTGCGCCAGGGCAAGGTACGCTACATCGGCTGTTCTAACCTCAAGGGTTGGCATTTGGCCAAGTTCTTGCAGTTATCGAAAGAGAACGGTTGGTCGCGTTTCATCAGCATTCAACCCATCTATAATGCTTTGAATCGTAGCATCGAGAACGAGATTTTGCCCTTGGCTGCTGAGGAGGGCCTTGGGGTCATTTGTTATAACCCGCTGGCCGGCGGGATGTTGACAGGTAAATATCGCCGGGGCCAGGATTTGCCCGAAGGGGCGCGGCTGGAGGCTCTCGATGTCTATTATCAACGTTATTACACCGATCAGGCATTGGACATCGTCGAGCGTTTTGTGCAGGCGGCGCAAGACCGCGGTGTCACACCAGCGCAGCTTGCGCTGGCCTGGGTGTTGGCCGAGCCTCGGGTGACCTGCCCCATCGTCGGCGCTCGTAATCTGGCGCAGCTTGAAGATACCCTCGGCGGGTTGAATATCAACCTTACTCCTGAGGAACGGGCCCAGGTCCCGGCCATCCCTGCAGGGCGTTGGGTTGGCCAGGATCCGGTGTACGATCGCGTGTATTAAGGAGCACCGCCCTCATTTTGGTATAAATGGAGGCGCTTAGAATGGATGCCGACGCGCCTTATTGGTTTGCCCTTTTGACCGATAACCAGTTGCCTCGCATGGTAGCCAAGGAATTGATCTATCGCTGCTGCATTCAAGAGGCTCATCAACTTTGTTCTTTATTGGATCTCCACTCTGATGAGTTTATAGAGCGATATCACCTTTCTGCCGAAATGGTCGGTCTTGTACGGCGTGCCCTGCAAACCGCCCCTGCGGCTTTGGTTCGCCTAAACGGGTTGGCCGAACGGGGTATTCATATGTTATTGCGCACTGATATCGCCTATCCGGAGGCTTTGGCCGGGCGATTGGCTGAACGTTGGTTACCTTATTTTTTCTTTTATCAGGGTGATCTAGCCTTACTTACCGAACCGGGGGTTTATATTTTTGGAGCCTCAAATTCCAGCACAGAGGCGTTAGATTTGGCTCGTGATCTAGGCTATGTCTTGGTAGAAGATGGTTTACAGTTGTTCGGGGGATACGATCAAGGCATCGATCGGGCAGCCATCGACGCCATCCGTGAATCGAGGGGAGCGGCCATTTTACTGTTGCC
>JACIWY010000073.1:0-2653 GCA_014360745.1 Chloroflexota bacterium | reverse complement strand
TTTGGGCTTGAATCTTTTTGTCGGGCCCGCGCACGCTATGCAAGGTGAAATCGATGCTGGACGCCTTTTGTTGCTCAGCCCCTTTGAGCCCGATGCCGCCTATAGCCCGGCGCGGGCCGAGGCACGTCGGGTCCTGTTGGCCGCCATGTCTGAGGCCTTGGTGCTTATCGCCCCAGAGCAACCACCGGAGGTTTGGCCTACCTTGCCGGATTTCCTCGTTACAGAGCAACGGCTTTTTGTCTGGTCGGGCACTCTGGCGACAATTGCCCGCGCTTGGGTAAAGCGTGGGGCGGTTTCTTTTGATAAGGCGGCAGATGTGCGCCGGCGTTTGAACGAGTTGACCGGGCTTGGGGGGCCTGAAGCGGATCTTGGGAATGCCGGACGGTCGGTCGATGACCTGCCGGACGTCGAACCGATCGCCTTTACCGACGCCGAAAGCGCTATCGAAGTGCTCAGTCGTTCGGGGCGCGTCCCCGATGTGTTGGCGCGTCGGCTACGCGATATGGAATGGCCTAACGACCTGGAATATCTTGTTCGCTACGATGACCTGGGTGCTGAGCCGAGCGATGAGCGCTGAATCGATGAGAGAAGGTACATGAACCCCCGTCAGCGCTATCTGGAAACGCTCCTTTTTGGCTCGCCCGATCGTGTCCCGCTTCTTCCTGGGGGGCCGCGCGAGTCTACGTTGGCCGCTTGGCATCGACAAGGGTTGCCCGAAGGGCGACACTATCTCGACGAGCTGAGCGAGCTCCTCGACGTACCGCGCGAAGCTTTTGAAGGCATCCGGCGGGTGCCTGATGCTTTTCGCATGATCCCCACCTTTGAAGAAAAAGTGCTAGAGCATCGTAATGGGCACTATATTGTTCAGGACTGGATGGGCGCTATCACGGAAATAGCGGATGTCTACGATTATACTTATATTCGCTCGGCCAAAGACTTTGTGACGCGCAAATGGCACCGCTTCCCCGTCCAAGGCCGCGCCGACTGGGAAGGAATGGCCTGGCGTTACGATCCGGCCGACGAAGCGCGCTTTCCGCCAAGCTTTTGGGAGGGGTGCGCTCGCCTGGAAGCTTCGGGGCAGGCGGTGGCCGTGTCGATCAACGGCCCTTTCTGGCAGATGCGCGAGTGGTTGGGTTTGGAGAACCTCTGTTTGTATATGGTCGAGGATCCCGAGTTCATCGCCGAGCTGGCCGAGTTCTGGCGTTGTTTCACTTTGCAAGTGCTGGAGACGATCTTGCGCCGGGTGCGCGTGGACGCCCTCATGGTCTCGGAAGACATGGCCTACAAAGCGCACAGCATGATCTCGCCGGCTATGGCTCGTCGTTTCCTGCAGCCCGCTTATCTCAGTTGGCGAGACCTGATCCGCCGCTATGGGGTGTCGTTGTACGATATGGACTCGGATGGTTCGATCGAGGAGCTGATCCCAGTGTGGATCGAGTCGGGGTTCAATTGTTGTAACCCCATCGAAGTGGCCGCGGGGAACGACCTCGTCGCCTTTCGGCGTCGCTTTGGGCGCCAAATGGCTTACCATGGAGGCATCGACAAGCGAGCTATCGCCGCCGGAGGCGAGGTTATGTGCGTTGAAGTTTTGCGTGTTGTGCCCCCGCTGTTCGAGCAAGGGGGATATATCCCGGGTTGCGACCATGGTGTGCCGCCGGATATCTCTTGGCCGGCCTTTGTCGAATATACGCGGCTGCTAGCCGAGCTGACGGGGTGGCGATCATGAACGGCATTTTGCCAGGGCGATCATGAAAGACGTAATCTTGGCGCCGACATCCGAATATAAGGATTCGCCAGAGGATGAGGTTCGCAATGAATCCGAAGCTCTGGAAGAACGTCTCTGGCAAGTCCGTCGGCAAAAGGCGGTCGGCCAGGTTAGACGTTTTATTGCCGCTCAGGAGGGTGTCGATCAAGAGGTCTTGCCTTCGTGGGGGAGCATTGCTCGCCCTGTAGATCGATCTCCGGATGGTTGGAAGGGCGGCTTTGGCCGGGATGCGCGTTTTCCCCCCGACAGCGTATGGGTCGCAGAGACCAAGATGTCACCTCAATGCTGGCGATCGGCCCTGCTCCTGGCTTTGGAGATCGTGGCTTTTGTCGGCTTTGTGCTCATTCTGGCTATTTATTATGTGCGTCTACAAGAGTCGAATCAGGAATGGCGTTTACTCCAGAGCGAGGTGACCGTTATGCCCCAAGGGAGCTCTTTTACAACACAGAGGCCCTCGCTAGGAGTGACCGATGCTATATCGATGCTTGGCCTAGAGGTCACGCTTACGCCATCTGGGCTACTGGCGCAAGACCCTTCCGTACCAACTCGGACGGTGCTTCAGCAGACCCCTGTTGTTTTGACGGCGACACCGTGGACAATTGAAACTCTGTTGCGGCCTACGGCGACGAACGTAACCCAAGCGTCGCTGGCAGAGATGTTGTTAGCCTGGGCATCGCCTACGCCGGCGCCTACGCGGCGCAGTGGCTCGTGGCTTCTCATCCCGATCTTGGGCTTAGATGCGCCCATTGTAGAGGGTGACGACTGGGAGAGCCTGAAAAAGGGCGTGGGCCATCGACCTGGTACAGCTCCGCCCGGAGCGAATGGGAACTGTGTGCTCGCGGCGCATAACGATGTGTATGGTGCCTGGTTCCGCGATGTACACACGCT
>JACIWY010000729.1 GCA_014360745.1 Chloroflexota bacterium | reverse complement strand
TTTGATCGCGCCGGCGCTTGGGGCGCGCGGGGGTGGTGGGCGGCCTTGGGGCGAGGGATCGCTTTGGTCTATCTGGGGCGGGGGGCGGAGGCTTGGGAGAGCTTTCGCCGGGCGAGCGACGGCGCAGGCCAACTGTTCTATCTTGGCCAACGTGCCGCCGAGGCTGGCGAGGCGGATCTGGCGCTTCCCTTCTATCTAGGCGCGGCTGTCGTAGAAGGGGAGGAAGGGGGACGGGGAAGGTTACAGGCCGAGCTCCTCTGTCAACGTTATCTGACAAATCCGGCGGTTCTGGGCGGCTTTGGAGAGGCGTTCTGTGCGGCCCGAATCGGCGCGCAAAACGGAAATGTGTTCGTAAACGGGCAGTTTGACGCCGGCCTCCAGGCCTGGCGCACCTGGGCGCGGGAGGGGCTCGCCAACGGCGTGGATATCGACGCCGATGAAGGGCAACCGGCACCGTGTGCGCTGCTCCGCTCCGAGAGCGCAAAAGGCCAGGCAAATCTGGGACAACGGCTCGATCTGCCCGCTGGTGCCCAGGTGCGCTTGAGCGGTCGCTTTCGAGTGCAGATGGCCAAGGGCGGGCGGGCCAGGCTTTGGGTGATCAAGCCGGTGCGCGGCTCCGAGTGGACGATCGTGGGGGCCAAGGTGACGGGCGAGTCGCCTTGGGCCGAATTTTCTCATCTCTATACCGCGCCTGAGGATGAGGCCGAGGCGCTGTTCATCTATCCGGCCGTTCTGCTGGGCCGGGGGGTCATATGGGTCGACGATGTGCGCGCCGAGTTGGTGTCGCCGCCCGGCGAATGATGAACGGGGTCGAGGCGAGAGGCTTGGGGGTGATAGAGACGCAAAATAGAATTCGAGTGCTCTATATTTTGGGCTGGGGGCGCAGCGGCAGCACCATTCTGGGGAACATCCTGGGCGAGTTGGATGACTTCATCCATGTGGGCGAGGTGCGCACCGTCTGGGACAGCGCCCTGGAGGGGATGCGTTGCGGGTGCGGCGAGCCGGTGCCCAAGTGCCCGCTCTGGAGCGAGGTTTTAGAGCAGGTGTTGGCCGACGAGGAGGATCATCGGGATGTGGCCCTGCGCGAGTGGATCGCGCTGCGCGAGCGCGTCGACCGCACGCGCTATGTGCCGCCGTTACTGGGGATGGGCACAAGGGCGTTAGAACCCTTTCTCTCTCGCCATCTGCGCCATCTGGCCGCGCTTTACAGGGCCATCCGCCAGGTGACGGGCTGCCGGATGATCGTGGATTCCTCTAAAATGCCCTCTCACGCCCTGTTGCTGGGCATGTTGCCGGGTGTCGAGCTGTATATGGTGCATCTGGTGCGCGACCCCCGGGCCACGGCCTACGCCTGGCGCAAGTTCCGCCCG
>JACIWY010000728.1 GCA_014360745.1 Chloroflexota bacterium | reverse complement strand
GATTGCTCAAGGTGCTGTACGATTTCGGCATCGAGAACGAGCTATTCCCCAGCTTGGTGTTCATCGGCATCGGCGCCATGACCGACTTTGGGCCCTTGTTGGAAAACCCCAAGTTTGTCCTTTTTGGCGCAGCTGCTCAATTCGGCATTTTCGGCACGATGCTCATTGCTACCTTGTTCGGCTTCCAGATCAACGAAGCCGCCTCCATCGGCATTATCGGCGCCGCTGATGGGCCCACATCGATCTTTGTCTCCTCGGAACTGGCCCCCAACTTATTAGGCCCCATCACGGTCGCCGCCTATTCCTATATGTCTTTAGTGCCGATCATCCAACCGCCAGTGATGCGCTTGCTGACCACCAAGCGCGAGCGTCGGATCAAAATGCCCTATACCTCGCACCCGGTGAGCAAGACGACGCGTATCCTCTTCCCCATCGTGGTTACGTTGGCGGCGGGGCTTATCGCGCCGGCATCCACGGCCCTGATCGGCATGCTCATGTTCGGCAACCTCGTGCGTGAGGCAGGGGTGGTAGAGCGCATCAACCAAGCCGCTCAAAACGAGTTGGCCAACATCGTGACCACGTTCCTGGGCATCACCATCGGCTCGACCATGGTGGCCGAGAAATTCTTGCGCCTGGACACGTTGCTGATCATCGCCATGGGGCTGGTGGCCTTTATCTTGGATACCGCCGCCGGCGTATTGTTCGGCAAATTGATGTGCTTGCTTTCGGGTTACAAGATCAATCCCTTGCTGGGAGGCTGTGGCATTTCGGCTTTCCCCATGTCGGCTCGAGTGGTGCAAAAGTTGGGCCACGAGGAGGATTACACCAACTTTTTGCTCATGCATGCCATGGCTTCTAATACCTCAGGACAGATCGCTTCGGTAATGGCCGGCGGCGTCGTCCTGGCCCTTTTGCGTTAGCACGTTTTTTTGCGTGTCAATAGCCCCGGCCAAGCCGGCATGTGGCAATCGTCTGACCGATCCCATGCATAGCGCTTACTCGCGCGCAAAAGCGGAGAAGCCGCCGCAAAAACTCGGGGCCCAATCGGCTCCTGATTGCGCGGCTTCTTTGCTGCTTTTATCTCATTTGCCGTCATCGGTTGGCACTGTCGGCCAAAACGGACCCTATGTGAAGGAGTGTACCTATGCCGAGAGCAATGCGCCCCCGCAGTGCCGGCATTCTCTGCCATCCCACCTCCACCCCCTCGCCTTTTGGCATCGGCGATCTGGGCAAGGGCGCGCGTCTGTTGCTGAATTTCATAGCCGAAGCAGGCCTGGAACTATGGCAGATCTTGCCTCTAGGCCCCACAGGATACGGTGACTCGCCCTATCAACCCTTTTCCGCCTTTGCCGGCAATCCGCTGCTCATCGATCCTCTGGGAAGAAGGGCG
>JACIWY010000727.1 GCA_014360745.1 Chloroflexota bacterium | reverse complement strand
ATCAGATGGATACGGCGGCCCTCCTCGGCAGAGCGATAGGCGGCGTAGATGGCCTGCACCACCTCCAATCCCAAGCGCCCCGTCGAGCGCGGCTCGTGATCCCAGGCTACGCATTCGACCGCGTCGCGCATTTCCTGAGGGTAACCCATTAGGTATTCTTCGTCAACACTGGCATAGTTCCAGCCGGCTTTGGTGCTCACCTTTTCCATAATGTATTCCTGGCCAAAGATATCGTCGCGCGGGGCGTAGGCGGTGAGCAAATTGCTGTGGCTGAAGTCGCACTTGATATGGCAGTTGGAGAGCAGCATCTCTAGCGTATCCTCGATACCGCCCAGGACGATGTCGGAGGCTTGGATGACCGCGCGACTGCCGTCGGTGAAGGTTAGCAGGACCGTGCTCCAATTCTCTACGTCCTGCCAATCGTCGACGATGAAATGCTCGCGCTCGCGGCGAAAGCTGGCGATGGTCGTCAGGTCACCCACCTCGGCCAGGACCGTGGCCACGCGGATGGGAGGCTCGCCGCGACGGCGGGCCTCCTCCTGTTTGAGCCACAGCGCCGCGCCCAGGGGATGGGAGCCCAGGCGCAGGAGCGCGCCGCCGCCGGCCTGTGCCCAGCTCCGGCTGTAGCGGGCGTGAGAGCCGCTGTGGCACTCCTGAGCGCGAATCTCTAAAAGGGTGCCGCCGCTGGCCGCCGCTAGGCGATTGGCCTTGACGATGGCCGGGCTGTAGAGCCAGTTCTCAGCATAGATCAACTTGACGCCCGCCCGCTCGGCGGCGGCGACCATGCGCTCGGCGCTGGCCAGGGCGGCCTCGTACATGAGCGCGCGCGGCGTGGCGCCCACCGGCTCGGCAGCGCCCCGGCCGCCAAAATAGCCGGTCAGCGGCTTCTCGCAGAGGATATGTTTGCCGGCCGCGGCCGCGGCCAAGGCGAAGCGCTCGTGAAGGTTGTTGGGCACGCAGAGATCGACGAGGTTTATATCCTCGCGGGCGATGAGGGCCTCGGCGTCGCCATAGGCATGGGCGATGCCGTGCTCTTGGGCAAAGGCGCGGGCGCTGGCCTCGCTCGAAGCGGCCACGCCCACGATCTCCACGTCCAGATCGCCGATGCGACGATAACCGTCGACGTGCAACTTGGCGACGAACCCCGCGCCGATCAGGGCGATGCGCACGGGTTGTTTTTGTTCCTTCATAGGTTGTCTCCGCAAAGCTTAGGATTCAACGCCCGGCTTGAGCTGACCTTTATATTGTTAGAGCATATTGCTTGACATCTTGCCATATTGTCTAGGTGCCCAGCGAGGATGTGCTTCCCCTTTTTAAACTGTACAATAGCCAGAAATCACATTCAATTAATAGACATGGGCAAGCTATTACATTATCTGACAGAGAAAAAC
>JACIWY010000726.1 GCA_014360745.1 Chloroflexota bacterium | reverse complement strand
ATCCCAATTGAACAGAAAAAGAGCCCGCCGCCAAGTTCGCTTTATGATGTACCGCGGTCGGGCCAAAGATCAGTATAATCACGAGGCAAGGGCTGGGCAAATGCAAGTTCAGCTGCCTAGCTCTGAGCAAACGTGAGGCCTCCGGCCAGCGCCCCCATAGAAGAGAGACAGAAGACGCCGACCCGTTCATCATCGTCGGGGTTTGACACAAGCCTATGATCGCTGTTATGCTGCAGACATTCCCCTTGCACTACAAGCGCCCGGCACCCAATACTACTTTCCCGGGAGGACAGATGAGAGGCATCGGCAAGATCAAGATCGACAAAAATCCGGTTAAATACAATCTGCATCACGGCTTGCCCGCCGTGGGCACCTGGATGAGCACCTGCTCGCCGGTATCGGCGGAGATCATGGCCAACATCGGTTGGGATTGGGTCGTCGTCGATGTGGAACATTCGCCGGTGGGGTTCGAGACGATGGTGAACTGCTTCCGCGCCATCCAGCTTGGCGGCGCAGCGCCCATGGCCCGCGTGCCCTGGAACGACACCATCTGGATTCAGCGCACATTGGACGCCGGCGCCATGGGCCTGGTGGTGCCCATGGTGAACAATGTAGAGGACGCTAAACACGCCGTGTCCAACATGAAATACGCCACGGTGGGCCAGCGCAGCTTTGGCGGTAGCCGGATCAGCTCTTATATCGAGGGGGATTATTACACCTGGGCACAGGAAAACATCGCCGTCATCGTCATGATCGAGACGGCCGAAGCGGTGGAGAATGCTGAGGAGATCCTCGCCGTCGAGGGCGTTGATGGCTGCTTCATCGGCCCCAACGACCTGATGCTCTCTATGGGGTTGACCCGCGAACAAACCGGCCCCGGCTCGCCTCACGAGGCGGCGATCATGCGCGTGCTCGAAGCGGGCAAAAAAGTGGGCACGGCCGTGGGCAAACACTGCTGGGATCCCGCCGAGGTCAACAGGCGCATCGAACAGGGCTTTCAATTTCTGGCGCTCAACAGCGACGCCGCTTTTATGACGCGCGAGGCGCGAGCGCAGTTCAGCCAGCTCAAGTTGGATGGCGTGCCGCGAGGGGCCGGGGGTAGCAAGAGCCTCTACTAGAGGGGCATCATTACCTCGCAGAAGCGCCGCGTCTCCGCCGACTCGCGCGCCCACAAGCAGGTGAGGGCGCTGAGGATGCCATCGGCGATGGGGCTGCGCGAGGGCGCGCCATCGCGCATGGCGCGCATAAAGTCCAGACATAGCTCACGGTCGCCGCCAAAGTGGGGCATTTCACCGCTAAAGTCGATGGTCTCGACCTTGGGCGAGCGGTGATCATAGACGCGAACGACGTTTTCGTACCAATCAAAATGGATCGTGCCACGATAACCATAGAGCCG
>JACIWY010000725.1 GCA_014360745.1 Chloroflexota bacterium | reverse complement strand
GACGTCGGCGAGAGCTGAC
Organism: Chloroflexota bacterium; assembly: GCA_014360745.1. GTDB lineage: Bacteria > Chloroflexota > Anaerolineae > UBA1429 > UBA1429 > JACIWY01. The sequence continues at coordinate 1,383 of JACIWY010000725.1, read as the reverse complement.
CCCCTTTTTACCTCGCGCAAACCAAGCTCCGGCCATTGACAGCCTTTTAAGCCCCATCTACAATCGGCTCCAGAAGTTGGATTTCAGAGGAATCCCCGCATAAGGAGAGAGTGTCATGCGTACAACACCGATTGGAATTGCCATGCTGAACGACGAACGACCGCATGTCTGGCAGGCCAACAATCCCGAGAACATGGCCGTCGTCAACGAATGGGCGCGGATCATCCGCGAAGGGCTCAGGAATATCGATGGCACGGCGCCGGAGGTGGTCGTCGGCTCGCAGATCATCACCTCTACGCGCGTGGCGCAGCGTGTGGGCGAAGAGCTGCGTCGCGCCGGGTGTCGCTCGGTCATCATGTGCTACAACGTGTGGAATTTCCCCTTCCTGGCCTGGCCTTTTATCAACAGCGTGGGGCGCGATGTGCCCATTTTGAGCCTTTCCAACAACAACGGCCAATATCCGGGGAACGTCGGCCTGCTGGCGACCGACGGCGCGCTGCGCCAGGCCGGCGTGCGCACCCATCGCATCGTCGGCGATATCGATGATCCCCAAGTACACCAGAATGTCTTCGATTGGGTGCGCGCGGCGCAGGCGGTCACCACCATCCGCAACGAGGTCTATGGCCTTTATGGGGGCCATTCGATGGGCATGGAGACCGGCTACTTTCACCTGGTGCCCACGATCAAGGCCCTGGGCACCACCGCTCGCCAGATCGACCAACTCTGGTTGCTCAAGGTCATGGAGAACGACGTGGACGAGCGCGAGGTCGAGAAGGGCTTGCGCTGGTTCGAGGAGCTGTTGGGCGACCGCATCCTCTACGACGGCAAGATGCTCACCCCCGAGACGCTCAAAACCCAGATCCGCCTCTATATCGCCATGAAGATGGTCAACGAGGAAAAGGGCTTTGACTATTGCGGGCTCAAGGGGCAACGAGAATTGACCGAGCACGTCTGTTTGGGCGATGTGGCCGAGATGCTGATGAACGATCCCTACGACTGGAACGGCCCCAAGGAGCCCACCGTGTGCGCCACCGAGGCCGATGCCTATGCGGCGGTGACGATGCAGCTCTTGAAATACATCACCGGCGGGCTGCCTTCGCTGTTCATGGACGTGCGCCTTTACCTGCCCGAATACGGCTTGTGGGATTGGTGCAATTCCGGCAATCACAGCTCCTGGTACGCCAAGCAAAGCTTTGACCCGCGCGAGAATTTCTCCAAGATCACCTTCCACCCGGCGCTCGAGTTCTATTTCAAGGCAGGCGGGGCCTCGGTGGAATTCGACGCCGCGCCGGGTGAGATGACCTTCGCCCGTTTGGAGCTGTGGGACGACAAGCCGTTCATGGCCATCATGAAGGGTGAGAGCATGGATCTGCCCCCGGAGCA
>JACIWY010000724.1 GCA_014360745.1 Chloroflexota bacterium | reverse complement strand
ATCAGGACATGACCGCCGATACATTTGAGTGCGTCATCCAGAGCCTAGGGGCGCTGTCTGAGTTGCGCGAGGTCGTTCTGGGCGGCTATGGCGAGCCCCTGCTCTGGCCCCCCTTCCTGGATGGCGTGGAGAGGCTCAAGGGTCTAGGGGTCAAGCTCTCGATCAGCACCAATGGCACGCTCTTGGACGCAGAGCGGGCCGAGGCGTTGGTGCGCTTGGGGGTAGATACCATCACCGTCTCGCTGGACGGGGTTGCCCCGGATATCTTTGCGGAAATACGGGAGGGAGCCGAGTTGCAAACGGTGTTGAGCAACCTGGAGGGCTTGAATCGCGCCAAAAAGACGCATCGTTCTCCCTTGCCGCGATTGGACATCGAATTCGTAGCCATGAAGAGCAATTTGGCTGAGCTGGCGGCCCTGCCCACGTTGGCCCGCCGGTTGACGGCCAATCGCGTCTTGATCAGCCATCTCCTGCCTCATACGCCCGAGATGGTCACCGAGACGCTCTACCGTCGCGATGAAACGCCGCCGCTCTCATCCCCTGTAGCCTGGCCCGTCCCCAGCGGGGATTGGCTCCTCTGGGGCACGATGGAGCTGCCCCGCATGAACTGGGGAGCCTCGCGCCGCTGCCGGTTCATCGCGAACAACGCGCTGGTCATCGGTTGGGATGGGGCGGTAAGCCCCTGTTACGCCCTGTTGCATTCCTATCCCTGCTATATCTTTGGCCGCCGCAAACAGGTGAGCCGTTATACCTTGGGGAATGTGAACAAAGCCACATTGGCTGCTATCTGGGCAATGGACGAATACGTCCGTTTTCGCGCCGAGGTGCGACGCTTCAACTTTCCCTCTTGCATAGATTGCAACCTGCGCGAGAGCTGCGATCTCAACGAAGCCAACGAGAGTTGTTGGGGGCTCAACCCCTCCTGCGCGGATTGCTTATGGGCCCAGGACATCGTCCGCTGCCCATAGGCCAAGCGGAAGGCCGTATCGAGGGCTTTGCCCACCTGTTATATCGAGCTAACATAGGAGGTGTGCCATGACCAAAACCGTAGTGGCCGTAGATGGTTCGGATTATGGCGTGACGGCCGTGCGTACGGCCGTCGAACTAGCCCGTCGTTGCCATTTCGAGGACCTGTCCCTTGTTCACGTAGTATCTCTCAAGCCTGGCCAACTCGGCACCCCCGATTATCCGGAGCGTCCGGACATTCCCGAGCGATGGCCGGTCTTTCAGGAACCATTGGCGGTCGCCCGCGCCGCACAGGTGCAGGTGCGCTGCGTGGTGCTCTATGGCCATCCCGTCGAAGAGATCTTGCATTTTGCCCGGCGCGAGGAAACGGATCTGATCATCTTGGGAAGCCTGGGGGTCTCAGGCATCAAAGAGCTATTGCTGGGCAGCGTGGCGACTCAGG
>JACIWY010000723.1 GCA_014360745.1 Chloroflexota bacterium | reverse complement strand
GGCGGGTTCACCGTCGTCGGCGGCGTGTAGGATTGGTAATAGCGCCGGATGGCCCCGGCCCACATCGAGCCTAACGTCGTGAACGTAGAACTGCTCAGGCCCTGGAAGAAAAAGCGATCCAAATCTCTGGCAAAGGGTTGCGAGCCCGTCGCGCAGCCTATAAAGGCCACGGCGCCTGTCTCGTGTTTCACCGTCACCGCCTCGCCGAGCGATTCGGGGTTATCCGTCGTTTGGATCGGCGCGGGCTGGGGCGGGACATCGCCAAAGGTCTCGCCGGCCGCGGTGCCGATGTGATGCACACCGTTGAGATCGGTGTAGGGCGCATAGGGCGGCTGAGTGGCGAACTGGGCCGTGTCGCAAGCCACAGCGAACATGATCGGCAACATGTCCTCGTTGCTCAGCCCGCTCATATCCACTTCTTGATACCAGTCGCCGGGGATGGCAAGCCCACTGGGGTGCCCGTGTCCCACATAGTTCACCAAGCCGACCCCATTGTTCAACGTGTTGTTGATGTTGGCCGAGGTGGGCGCCGAGGTACTCTGGCAGGGATTGCCCGCCTGATACAGGCGCGTCACCGTATAACCGCCGAGCGAATCGCCGATGATCGTCTCTTTGGTTTGACAAGCATCGTTTACCCAATCGGTGGTGGCCATGACCAACGCCCGTTTGTGCCAGGCCGCACTGTAGGCGCCAAACTCGTAGCCGATGACTTTGTCGACATAGGTCTCGACCTCGGCCTCCGTCGAGGCTGGCACCCGGCCTACGAACACGTCGGGATCCAGATCCGCCTGATCCAGGTTCAGCGTGCCGGCGATCGTCTCCCCTTGCAGCTCGCCATAATAGCCGTTGTTGTTGGCGTCCCACGTGTCGAACGAGCCCCCGGCTTTGTACAGATCCGCGTAATACAAATCGGTGGCATAAAAGGCGCGGTTGAAGGCCGCCTCGGTGCCGCGATCGTTCATAGTATAGCGCACCGGGAAGCGGTCGGTATCGCCCACCAGCATGACGTATAACGTCCCGCAATACTGCTCATACTGGGCGATGGCGCGCTTCACCCGTTCGGCGGCATCGCGGCCCTGGCTGTGAAAGGCAACGTCCAGATCCTGCCAGCTTTGCACATAGCTGGGCATGCCGGTATAGTCCTTGTGCTCCTTCAGCTCCGCCAGCTCGTCCACAAAGGCCCCGTCGGCCAGGATGAGCAGCCGCGCCGTCGGGCGCCCGAGCGCAAAGGCAAATAGCCCCTCAAAACCCCCCTCGAACGCATCGGGCGTATAGTCGTCGATCATCGGCGAGGGCGACACGATGCGCACGCCCATCCACACCGTCTGCCCCGGCTCGGCGCTGATGTCGTCCAGGCTGATGGCCAACTCCCAGAAACGGTGCGCCACGCGCGAGTTGCCGGTGGCACCAAAACC
>JACIWY010000722.1 GCA_014360745.1 Chloroflexota bacterium | reverse complement strand
CGACGATCCCCCTTCTGGAGCGAACAGCAACGCGCGGGCATAAATGCCGCGCGCTACAAGACGACGCCCCATAAATGGGGCTTGGCCGATCCAAAAAGAAATGAGAGCATACAGAGCCGGATCTATCCGGCGCGGTTTTGGAGCCGAGGGATTTATCCCCGGCGGATCTTAAATCCTACAACGTAGAAAGAGGAAAATCATACATGGCCAGGAGATATGCAAGTCAAGATTGGGTTCAGCCGGGCAACCCGCTGGGTCTCACCTATCGGGGACACGTTCGCGCCATGGGGTATACCGATTTCGACATGGAGCGGCCCGTCATCGGCGTCTGCAACCCATGGAGCGAGTTGAACCCCGGACATTGGCACTTTCGCATGTTGGCCGATGCCGTCAAACGTGGCATCTGGGCCGCTGGCGGCTTCCCGCTCGAATTCCCCACCATTTCCATGTGCGAGGTGTTTCACAATATCTCTACGCTGATTTACCGCAATTTGATGGCCCTGGACACCGAGGAATTCATCGACTCGATGCCCTTCGACGGCGTCGTGCTCCTCTCTACTTGTGACAAAGACGTGCCCGCGCAGATCATGGGCCTGGCCTCGGCCAACAAACCGGCCATCATCATCACCGGTGGCACGCGCCTGGCCGGTTATTACCAAGGCCAAACCGTGGCCTGTTCCACCGATACGCAGCGTTTTAGCTGGAATTACAAGGCGGGCGTTATCGGCGAGGAAGAGATGCGCGAGGTCGAGATGAACGGCTTTTTCAACACCTGCGGCGCCTGCGGGGTGATGGGCACGGCCAATAGTGTGCAGTCGATTGCCGAGGCATTGGGCATGAGCCTCACCGGCACGGCGTCGATCCCGGCGGTGTATGCTCAGCGCATCCACGCCGCCGAGGCCACCGGCATCAAGATCATGGAGCTGGTAGAGCGCGACATCAAGCCCTCCGATATTCTCACCCGCCCGGCGTTCGAGAACGCCATCAAGGTGCTCATGGCCATGGGCGCCAGCACGAACCTGGTCATTCACCTGATCGCCATGGCCCGCCGCGCCGGCGTGAACTTGACCCTCGACGATTTCGACCGCATCTCCGCCGAGACCCCCTTTATCACCGACGTCAAGCCCAGCGGCCGCGTCACGGTGGAAGAGCTGTACCACGCCGGAGGCGTCGCGGCGGTCATGAAACAGCTCGAGCCGTTGCTCGATCTTTCGGTCATGACCGTCACCGGCAAGACCCTGGGCGAGAACCTGAAGGACGTCAAGGTCCGTAACCCGGACATCATCCGCCCGTTGGACAACCCCCTTGCCCCCACCGGTGGGCTCAAGATCTTGCGCGGCAGCTTGGATCCCGTTGGCGCCGTCATCAAGACGGCGGCCGCCTCTCCTCACTTGTTGAAACACACCGGGCCGGCGG
>JACIWY010000721.1 GCA_014360745.1 Chloroflexota bacterium | reverse complement strand
GCGACGATGTCGTTGAATTCGGTGGGCTGCATGTCGCGCAAGGTGCGGCGCATGCCCGAACTTTCCACCTGAAAGATACCGGTGACCTCTCCCGAAGAGAGCAGGGCATACGTTTCCCGGTCATCGAGCGGGATGCTCGCCTGGGTCAGCTCTACGCCGTGGATGCGCTTGATCCAACGGAACGCGCGGTCTAGCACGGTCAATGTCGAAAGGCCCAGCACATCGAGCTTGAGCAGGCCGATTTGTTCGACATCTTCCATACAGAACTGAGAGATGATACCCTCGCCACGAGGCGCGCGCTGAAGCGGCGTGTATTCGACCAACGGCTTGTCGGCGATGAGCACACCGGCGGCATGCGTCGAGAGGTGGCGCGAGAGCCCTTGTACCGCTAGCGAGTAGTCGATGAGTTGACGGATGGCCGGCTTGGTCTCGTAAAGCTCCTTTAGCTCCGGCACGCTCTCCAAGCCGTCGAAGATGGTCTTCTTGGGACCCGAAGGGATGAGCTTGGCCACGTGGTCCACTTCGGACAAGGGGATGCCCAGCGCCCGGCCCACGTCGCGGACGGCGCCTCGCGCGGCCATGGTGCCAAAAGTGGCGATCTGGGCCGTCCTATCCTCGCCATATTTGCGCGTCAAATAATCGATGACCTCTTGGCGGCGGTCTTCGGGGTAATCGAGATCGATATCCGGCATAGAGACCCGGCCGGGGTTCAAGAAACGTTCAAAGATGAGGCCGAGGCTGAGGGGCTCCAGGTCGGTGATTCCCAACGCATAGCCCACGAGGCTGCTGGCCCCCGACCCACGGCCCGGGCCGACGAGCATCTTGGCCTCGTGCTTGGCCCATTGCACAAGATCGGCATTAATCAGCATGTAATCGTCAAAGCCCATATCGTGGATCACCTGTAGCTCGTGTTCCAGACGGGCCTCGATCTCAGGGGTGATCTCGGCATAGCGGCGCCGCAGGCCCTCTTCGCACAGCTTGCGCAGATAGGTCTGCGACGTGTAGGGCTCGGGTACCTTTACGCGGGGCAGGTGATAGGTGTTCAGGTCTAGCTCCACGTTGCATTGTTCGGCCACCAAGACGGTGTTCTCCAAAGCCTCCGGCCATTCCGGCAGGTGCGCGGCCATTTCCTGAGGGGTCATCAAATAATAATCATCGGCGCTCATGCGCATGCGTTCAGTGTCTTGCACTGTCGCGTTACTTTGGATGGCCAACAGCAGATCTTGCGCCGCGGCATCCTCGCGGCGGATATAATGCACGTCGTTGGTGGCCACGCAACGCAGCCCGAATTGGCGGGCCAAAAGCACCAATTGCTCGTTGATGCGCTCCAGTTCCGGGATACCCCCATGGCGCTGCAATTCTAGGAAATAGTTCTCCGCCCCAAAGACCTCCTTAAACCAGCCTATCGCCTCTCGCGC
>JACIWY010000720.1 GCA_014360745.1 Chloroflexota bacterium | reverse complement strand
CCTTGGCCATAGATGCGGCGCTCGTGTCTTTCGGCGCCGCCTATTTTGCCGCATCGCTCAGGATCCCACGAAGGCCAATAGTGGGAGATCCCGGCTCTTCTGCAGTGCCGGCCGCTTTGGGGTTGCTTTTGCTCTCGATCGGCGTCGTCTTGGTTGCGCGGGATTGGAAGTCCGCAGGTGAAGGCTTTAAGGGCTTTACGCTCCGAGCCTTCGCCATGGCAGCCATAACGGCCTTATACATTGCCTTCCTCCCCAAGAGCTACACCATAGTGACAGCGCTATACACCTTTTGCTGTGCCCTTATTCTATCCAAAGAGAGCGGAAAGTTGCCCCTGTGGATAGTCGCCGTCTTCTCCGTCGCTCTCTCTCTGGCCTCGTATGGGGCTTTTCGAGGGCTCTTAGGCGTGGACCTTCCGGATCCGCTCATGGAGCTGGTCTTCTGATGCCGCTAAAACCCTGCAAAAGAAAGAAGCAGCTTTACGGCGAGCCCTGCCACGAGGCCTATGAACGGGTCCGTGGCCGCCGTCACCACCGCCGCCACGCTACCTACAACGGGGTTAGCGCCTACGGCGGCCTGGATATTCGCCGGGAAGGCCACCAGCGCCCCTAAGACAAATAAAAAGCCGGCGATGGATTCACTCGGCACCTTCTTGCCCAAAACCGGCAACAATCCGGAGGCCAGGATGACGGCCATAATGACCATCATCAAAACGGCGGCGGTCATCGGATGAGGAGCCGCTCCGGTGCCGCTTATAATCGCCTCCACAGGGCCGCCTCCGAAGAACGCCGAGGCTGCATCGGCCAACCCCGAATACAGCGTCACATGATCCACATTGACGGAAGTGTTCGCGATCTTCCCCGTGATCCCCGAATACGCTATATTGCCGCCTATCTGCATGCATATCATGGCAAGGGTACCGCGTATCACCCTGGATGAAACGACGAGCGGCACCCTCTTTATCTGCTCGTATTCTTTGTGCACCTCCATGGCATGCCCGCCGAAGAGGGCGGGGATCGTGCCTACGATCACGCTCCCTACGATCGTGTAGACGAGGTCTTTTGTATAGGCGTAGATAAGCAAGGCCACGACCAGCGACGACCAGCCCGCGACGGCGCGGGAGCGCACCATCTTGATGGCCACGCTCGCCAAGATCACGCCCACACCCGCCATCATGCCGTTTTCCACCGCCGGCCCCACAAATGCTATCGCAGGCTCGAGTAAGCCCAAACCTCCGATGACCGCCATCGCCAAGCCGGTGTAGAAGACGATGCTGCATCGCTCCCTGCGATTTTGCCCTATCGTGCCAGCCAACACTATGGACTCCGCCTGAAACGATACGGGAGCCACAGAGCTGAAAAAGAGGGCCCCCAAAGCCCCTACGGCGAAACCGATAGCGGTGGGCAAAGCCGCAAAGCCGAAGGATAA